>JAZRRA010000035.1:0-3364 GCA_045650305.1 Faecousia sp. | reverse complement strand
TCCTCCTGCATATCCTTGTTATAAGCAAGGGGCAATCCCTTCAGGGTAGTCAGCAAGCCCATCAGGTCACCGTAGACACGGCCGGTCTTGCCACGGACAAGCTCTGCCATATCGGGGTTTCTCTTTTGGGGCATGATGGACGAGCCGGTGGTATAGGCATCAGAAAGCTCCACAAACTGAAACTCCCAACTGGACCAGAGGATGATTTCCTCAGAAAAACGGCTCAGGTGCATCATCAAAATTGCAAAGTCACTCATCAACTCTGCACAAAAATCCCGGTCGGATACACCATCCAGGGAGTTGCGGCAGATGCCGTCAAAGCCCAGTTTTTCCGCCTCGAAACCACGGTCTGTATTGTAGGTCGTTCCGGCCAATGCACAACAGCCGATGGGAGATTGGTTCATCCGCTTCCGGCAATCGGCAAGCCGATCCAAATCCCGCAGAAGCATCATGCTGTATGCCATCAGGTGATGGCCGAATGTAATGGGTTGGGCTCTTTGCAAATGGGTATAGCCGGGCATAATGGTATCACAATACTGCTCTGCCTTATCCGTCACCGCACCGATGAGGTTTTTCACCAGGGCGGAGATCTCGTCGATCTGCTGGCGAAGGTACATACGAATATCCAGGGCCACCTGATCGTTACGGCTACGGGCGGTATGGAGCTTTTTGCCCACATCTCCCAGCCGCTGGGTCAGCACCTGCTCCACAAACATGTGAATATCCTCACAGGTCATATCAATTTCCAACGCTCCGCTTTCCAAATCCGCCAGAATGCCGGAAAGTCCCTCGATCAGAGTATCTGCCTCCTGCTGTGCAATAATGCCACACGATGCCAGCATTGCCGCATGTGCCATAGAGCCGGTGATGTCCTCTTTGTACATCCGACTGTCAAAGGAAATGGAAGAATTGAAATCGTCAGCGATCTTTTCTGTTGCACCGTCAGTTCTTCCTGCCCACATTTTTGCCATAACCATTCTCCTTAAAAGAACACCGATAGGGGCGGACAAGAATCCGCCCCCAGCAGTTACTATTATTTCTTGCCGTCAACCATAGCCTGAACCTTGATGGGCAGACCATAGAGGTTGATGAATCCGGCGGAATCCGCCTGATTGTAGTCGCTTTCGCCGAAGGTTGCGATCTCCTCGGAGTACAGAGAATACTTGCTCCATACGCCGGCATTGATCATGTTGCCCTTGTACAGCTTCAGGCGAACCTTACCGGTGACCTTCTCCTGAGTCTTATCCACGAAGGCCGCCAGAGCCTCACGCAGAGGGGTGAACCACTGGCCGTTGTAAACCAGTTCTGCGTAGGTGATGGCCAATCTCTGCTTTTCATGCAGGGTCATCTTGTCAAGGCAGATGCTTTCCAAAACGCTGTGTGCCTTGTAAAGGATGGCACCGCCGGGAGTTTCATACACGCCACGGCACTTCATGCCAACCAAACGGTTTTCCACGATGTCCAAAAGGCCGATACCGTTGGCACCGCCGATCTCGTTCAGCTTCAGGATGATGTTTTTAGCACTCATCTTCTCGTCGTTCAGAGCAACGGGAACACCCTGCTCAAAATCCAGGGTGACATAGGTGGGAACATCGGGAGCCTGGATGGGAGATACGCCCATTTCCAGGAAACCGGGCTTTTCATACTGGGGCTCATTGCCGGTATCTTCCAAATCCAGACCTTCATGGCTCAGGTGCCACAAGTTCTTATCCTTGGAGTAGTTGGTTTCCCGGTTGATCTTCAAAGGCACATTGTGAGCCTCGGCGTACTCGATTTCTTCTTCACGGGACTTAATATCCCACTCACGCCAGGGAGCGATGATGGGCATAGAAGGTGCAAAGTGCTTGATCGTCAGTTCAAAACGAACCTGGTCGTTACCCTTACCGGTACAACCGTGGCAGATGGCATCGGCGCCTTCCTTCAGGGCAATATCCACCAGGCCCTTGGCGATACAAGGACGGGCATGGGATGTACCCAACAGGTACTCCTCGTAAACAGCACCGGCCTTCAGGCAGGGAACGATGTACTCGTCCACATATTCATCAGTCAGATCCAGGATGTACAGCTTGGAAGCACCAGTCTTGAGAGCCTTCTCTTCCAGACCTTCCAGTTCATCATTCTGACCCACATTACCGGAAACAGCGATGACTTCGCAGTTATTGTAGTTTTCCTTCAGCCAGGGGATGATGATAGAGGTGTCCAGACCACCGGAGTATGCCAGAACGACCTTTTTGATATTTTCCTTATTCATAGTATTTTTCCTCCCGTTTGGGTGTTTTCTTAATTACAAACAGATTATACGCCTATATACATTTTTTGTCAAGGGATTCTGTATTTTTATTCATCCTCTCAATTCCCAAAAAACCGTAGTATATTCCATGCTCTTTTGTGCATTTTTCACTATTTCTTTATATAAATAGAAAATAAGAGGATTCGTATATTCTTTTACCTCTCCCCTCCCTTTGTCGTTGTTTGTATATATTCATTTTTTATGCATAATTTTTGCATAAAATTATGAGATATGCAATCCAACCTTAGTTCCATCCATACACGGATCCTTTTCCTGAACAAAAATAAAAATGCAGCAAAAATTCTTCTATTTCCTTGCTTGACGGCAGAAAGAAAATGTGGTAGTATTAGCCGTGAACACCATGCTGGTGTGGTGGAATAGGTAGACACCAGGGACTTAAAATCCCTTGAGGTAACACTCGTACCGGTTCGAGTCCGGTCACCAGCACCATAAAGTTAACCGTCGATGATACAATTTGTGTCACCGACGGTTGCTTTTTTTATGCGAGTGCTGTATTATGAATATAAACAACAGAACCATACTTATGTAAAGGCGGTGCTAAAAATGAAGAACAAGAATTGGAATTTTTTAGTTTATGTTCATGGCGGTTTGCTTTTATGGGCGCTACTATTTGTTGTCAGCTTATTCATACCGGATAGCGGAAAAACCGCCAGTGTACTTGCTATTGGAAACGCATTGTTTTTATTTGTCAACATCCCGCTTGCAGTTTTTAGCTTCATTTTAAGGGCAAAAGACTGTTTCAGCATAGAATATGAAAGTCCGGTCGTTGTGTTGTCGATCTTAAACACAATTATCGGAATTGTTCTGTGGATCTTTGTTGTATTGCTCGCTCAAAGCCCTAAGTTTGGATGATTAAATTCACAGTTTTCTCCTGTAATTCGGCTGTTTAACGAATGCAACGCTCCGCCGCCTTGAAGTGATAAAATGATGGTAGACACAAAAGTGCCTGCCATCATTTTTTGTGCTATTATATAATTGGAGGTGGAAATATGGCAAGAGAGTATACTGTCAGAACAAAAGAAGAAAAGCTATCCATTGTAAAGAGAAACTTAG
>JAZRRA010000034.1:0-3506 GCA_045650305.1 Faecousia sp. | reverse complement strand
ACATTGAATGTGGCGGGAATCGCAGGACTTCATGCTGCCTTAGGGTGGCTGAAAAGCCATGATATTGACAAAATTCACCGTCGGGAGGTGATGGCAAGAAAAGAGTGTGCCAACGGATTGGAAAAATTGGGCTATTATGTTTTCCAGGGAAAAGATCAAAGCGGAACGGTGTCCTTTTTGGCAAAAGGGGACTGTCAGGAATTGGCGGACCGATTGGGAAAACGGGGTGTAGCGGTTCGGGCAGGACTGCACTGTTCCCCGCTGGCACATGAAAGTGCAGGCACGATAGAAGGGGGGACAGTTCGGGTGAGTTTTGGCCCGGATGCCTCCAAAACACAGTCCCGGAGCTTTTTGGAGATACTCCGGGAGTTTGCGTAGCATATTTCGTCAAAAAATGCAGGAAATTCCTTTCAGTTTCCTGCATTTTTTTTGTAATTCCTATTGCCATAACCGGTTAAATCCGTTATAATAAATTGAATAATAGGCTGACTATACCATGAACATAAAAATGGTATGATACGATAGATAATTTGGAGGGAATATATGGATCAGATTCAACTCTATATTGAGCATTTTAAATCAATACAATTTTCCGATCTTATAGATATTTTGCTTGTTGCTGCGATTATATTTTTCGTGATCCCCCTGCTTAGAAATGACGGCATTAAGAGAATTTTCTTTGTGATCGCCGCGGTGTTGCTGGTGACCTTTGTCTCCCAGATCCTGAAGCTACATACGCTCAATTATTTGTTCAGCCAGCTTAGCACCATCGGATTGATCGCCATTGTGGTTTTGTTCCAGCCGGAGATCCGTCGTGTGATTGACCATTTGAGTAATGTGAAGATCAAAAAAATCCTGAATTCTGAAGAGACCTCCGCAGAGATGGTCCAGGTGATCCGTCAAACTGTCCGTGCCTGCGAAGAACTGAGCAAAGAGAAGATCGGTGCCTTGATCGTATTCCAGCGTGACAGCCTGATGGACGAATATTCCAAAACCGGCACCATTGTGGATGCCCAGGTATCGGAGCAGCTTTTGCGAAATATTTTCTTCCCCAAAGCGGCTTTGCATGACGGAGCTACCATCATTCGCCACGGTCGTGTGTTTGCATCCGGCTGTGTGCTTCCCCTTTCCGACAGTGTGCGGTTACACGCGGATCTGGGAACACGGCACAGAGCGGCTGTGGGCGTCAGTGAAGTTACCGATGCGGTGGTTGTGGTGGTTTCCGAGGAAACCGGTGTGATCTCTGTGGCGGTAGGCGGTATGCTGAAGCGGCATTTGGCTCCCCAAACTTTGGAACGGTTGCTCCGTGCAGAGTTGTGCCATGATGAGCAGGATGAAAGCGGTAAAATGAAGCTGCTGCAAAAATTCAAGAAGAAGGACAAAGGAGGCGTTCAACAATGAGAAGATTGCTGGAATTGGGCGTTTCTGTTCTCGTTGCCGTCGTTCTTTGGATCTTTGTTGTGACTGTGATCGGTCCTGAATACCAAAAAGAGTTTAAAGACATTCCCGTAACCTTTGTTGGGGAAACATCTTCGGATCTTATGATCCGTAATGAAGAAGGTCATAAGGTGACATTGAATCTGTCAGGTAACCGGGCAGAATTGCTGAAATTAAGTGCATCCAATATTACGGTGGTCATTGACCGAGCCCAGATCACAGAGGCCGGCAGTCGTGTTTACCGCTACGATGTACAGTATCCTGCCAACGTGACCAGAAATGCGGTGATCGTGCAGAATATGGATCCTGCCGGTATCAAGCTGGATGTGGATCAGGTGACCTCTGCGGATATTCCTGTGAAGGTCACTTATGATGGCCCGACTCCCGATAACTTTGTAAAACCCGTTGACCCTGAATTAAGACCCATTCGGATCAAAGGACCGGAGCAAATTGTCAATCAGATCGCCTATGCCAAGGTGGTGATCCAATCCAGTACCATTCCTCAGGATGATATTGTAGGTAATTATCCTTATCAGTTCTATAATAAAGATCATCAGGTAGTGGATGCCGATGATGTTACCCCCAATCCGGAAGATCGTACCGTTTCCGTTACCTACCCCATCCGCATTACCAAGGAGCTGACGCTGGATGTGAGTAAGATCTATGGCGGCGGTGTCACCGAGTTCAATGCCCCCTGCAAACTATCGCAAGATAAGATCACAGTATCCGGTAAGCAGGCAGATTTGAAGGATCTAACGGTTCTGGATATTGGCGTGATCGATTTGAGTACCATGAAAGAAAGCGGAACCATCATCTTCAATCTGGATGATGTTTTGAGCCAGATGCCCGGTGATCTGAAAGTGGTTGAGGGTGAGCCGGAAGTGATCGTCACAGTGGAACTGCCGGATCTGGGTACAAAAGAACTGTATGTCACACAGTTTGAAATTATCAATGCACCTGAGGGAACGGTTTGCAGTATTCGTTCCTCCGGCTTGAAGGTTACCGTGAGAGGTTACAAGGATAATGTGAGTAAGATTTCTGCTTCCGATATTACCATCATTGTAGATTTGTCCAATTTTGAAGGTCTGCAAAATGGCCAGACCAGTGAACAGCAATATTTTAAAGGCGTTGCTGCGATCAAGGACAAAACGGATGAAGTGGCCGTCTTGTCTATATCCGATGATGGCAGTGTATTGGTTTTTGTGGAGGATGCATCTGTGGTTGCCGCAAGAAATGCACAGAAAAATCAAGCTCAGGTTTTGCCTGTAAATAATTAAAAAAAGGGGATTATGACCTTGATCAAAAGTATGACCGGTTACGGCCGTGCCGTAGAAACCGTAAACGGACGGGAATTCACTGTGGAACTGCGTTCTGTGAATAACCGTTATTTGGATTGCTCTGTAAGACTGCCCAGGATCCTTTCCTTCGGTGAGGAGGCTGTGAAGCAGGCAGTAAAGGGTGCTGTATCCAGAGGTAAAGTGGATGTATTCATTTCTGTCCGCAGTGAGTGCGGCGATGAAGTGCAGGTTACATTAAATGAAGCGGTGCTGAAAAGTTATCTGGATGCCATGCACCGGATGGTAGAGGAATTTGCAGTTCGGGATGATATTTCTGTTTCTACCGTATCCCGTCTGCCGGAGGTGTTCCAGCTGGAAAAGCCCCAGGTGGATGAAGATCAACTTCTTGCGGATCTCATGTCCGTTGTGACCTTAGCACTTGCTAATTACAATGAAATGCGTCAGACAGAAGGCAATGCCCTGGAGCAGGATCTTCGCAACCGGGGAAACACCATTTTGGACTATGTTTCTTTGGTGGAGAAGGGCAACGCCCAAACGGAAATCGATTATCGTACCCGTTTGGAAAACAAGCTGCGTGAGGTGCTGGAAAATACCAACATCGAGGAAAGCCGTATCCTGACCGAAGCCGCAATCTTTGCAGATAAGGTGGCAGTGGACGAGGAAACCGTCCGTCTGCGTAGCCATATCGCCCAAATGAATACCATGCTCAGCGATGGCGGTGCCATTGGTCGTAAGCTGGATTTCCTTCTGCAGGAAATGAACCGTGAGGCC
>JAZRRA010000033.1:0-4829 GCA_045650305.1 Faecousia sp. | reverse complement strand
ACATATCCTCCAGCTCCTGGGTGGTCACAAATGTTACATTCCGTTCCAAATCGATCCGAAGCTGGGGAAAACGGACGTGCAGACGATCATTGGTATTACAGATCGCTCCCACAATGGCACGGACGATCAGTTTCAGATAGTCCAGATTCCGGTTTTCTGCGGTGATGATCTTCTCCCAGTCCCACTGGTCCACATAGATGGAGTGGATATTGTCAAGAGATTCATCCCGGCGGATAGCATTCATATCCGTATATAAGCCGTTACCTACGCCGAAATTATACCGTTTCAGGGCAAGACGCTTCCACTTTGCCAGCGAATGGACGACCTGAACATCCACACCCACCGCAGGCACATCAAAGGATACGGGGCGTTCAAAGCCGTTCAGGTTATCGTTCAAACCCGACTCCTCCGTGACAAACAGCGGTGCAGACACACGCTTCAAATTCAGTGCCTCGGAAAATTCACTTTGGAATGTCTGCTTAATATAGGCGATGGCTCTTTGGGTGTCGTACTCATTGAGTACGGGTTTATAGCCATCGGGAATATAAATCTTATTCATACAACATGGCACCTGCCTTTCTTTTCACACCAGTATAGCCCGAAAACACTGGAAAATCAAGGGTTATTTACAAAAAATCGGGAGGTTGCCCTCCCGATTTTACTTAACCCTGACCCTGGGTAAAATTGTTTTCAATTTTCTCGCCAACAGTAATTGTCAGTTCTATACTCTTGCTGTTACGCCACACAGTCAGCCGGAGCTGATCGCCGGGAACAGCCTTGGTAACAAACTGCTTCAAATCTGCTGCACCGGTAATTTCCTCACCGTTGACATGGGTGATAATATCATTGACAATCAAACCACATTCCTCAGCAGGGCTATCCTTTTCGATCGCACGGACAGATGCTCCCTTAGGCAGACCGTATTCCTGAGCCTCTGCACTGACATCCACAATGCTGACGCCGATATAAGCCTTTACCACATAGCCCTTTTCAATAATGCTGTTGACAATATTCAAAATGGAATTCATGGGAATGGCAAAACCAATATTGTCAATGGATGCACCACTGGCAGAATTACCGGAATACTTTGCATTGGTAACACCCACCACCTCACCATACAGATTAAAGAGTGCTCCGCCGGAGTTTCCGGAGTTGATGGCACAATCAGTTTGGATCAGATTCATGGTATTGCCGTCAGAGAAGGTCACTTCCCGTTCCAAAGCACTGACCGCACCGGAAGTCAGGGAGAATGTCAGTTCACCCAATGGATTGCCGATGGCAACTACGGGGTCACCTACATTGATATTGTCGGAATCCCCGATAATGACCGGTGTCAAGTTCTCCGCCTCTACTTTTAAAACCGCAATATCATTGCTTGCATCATATCCGACGATCTTGGCATCCAGCGAACGACCGTCATAAAGCGAAACGGTAATAGCAGTGGAATCCTCAATCACATGGAAGTTGGTGAGGATATAGCCGTCCGCACTGTAAATAAAGCCGGAGCCGGAGGCAGCAGAGGTTGTGGGATAGCCCCAATAATTGGTGGTAATGGAAGTAGTGATGCCCACAGTGGCATTGACATTCACCGCGTAAACCTCTGCGGCAGTCATAATCTTGGAGGTATCCACCTTATGAATTTGGATGGTGGTATCCTCACGGTTGCCCATCAAAACATCGGTAGTACCATTTCCCCCGATTTCCAGCTTATCCTGATTTTCAGTAGTGGGATCGCCGGTCGGGTCTGCTTCCACATCTTCGTTTTCATTCTCATCCTCATTGTCGCTGACAGAGGGCCTTGTCTTTCGGTCACCGTCATCCAACCAGGAATCCAGATTGGCACCTACATATCCGCCACCCAGAGAAAGTCCCACCACCAGTAAAATCAGGGAAATGGTAGAAAGCACTTTCGATGCCTTGCCTTTTTTCTTCGGTTTCTTGACTTTTTGAGGTTTGGCATAGGATTCACCAGTTTCTGCAGATGGTGTCCAGTGATATTCGCCGGAAGGCTCAAATCGCGGTGCTGTCTGCATAACCGGTTCAAAAGGAATCTGCTGAGCAGGCTCCATATCAGATTCCACAACCTGAGGTTCCGGTTCCGGAATCACATTCAGGTCAGGAATCAAATTCTCAAATTCTTGTTCCATATCTTGGCTCCTTTTTGTTTTTTCTATGGTCATTGTAAAGCATTACGCTGAATTTATGCTGAAATATCTAAAAACAGTTTATGAATTAAAAATTCAGCTTTATTTCAGCCATACATTGTATTATAATAGTATCAGATCATGAGGAGGCGTTTCTATGAAAATCCTGATTGTGGAGGACGAAGTACTGCTTGCCGATTCCCTCAAAGTCATGCTGGAGAAAAAAGGCTTTGAAGTGGAAGTCTGCCATGACGGCGAAAGCGGCACAGATTACGCTCTTTTAGGAATTTATGACCTGCTTATTTTAGATGTGATGATGCCCAAAATGGATGGCTACCAGGTAGCACGGAAAGTTCGGGCGCAGCGATGCAGCACCCCCATTTTGATGCTCACGGCCAAATCCGGGCTGGAAGATCGGATCGCCGGTTTGAATGCCGGTGCAGATTACTATCTGACCAAACCCTTTGACAGCCGGGAATTGATGGCTTGCATCAACGCACTTTTACGGCGTCAGGGAAACCAGGTGGATGAGCTGACTTTCGGCAATACCGCTCTGGATCTTTCCACATCTATGCTGATCTGCGGCGAAAATTCCGTCCGCTTATCCGCAAAAGAATTTGATACAATGCGTTTTTTGCTCCAATCCAAAGACAGAAACCTGACGAAAGAAGTGATCCTCGCCCGGGTTTGGGGCTACGATTCCAACGCGGTGGAAAACCATGTGGAGGTTTATGTGGGCTTTTTGCGTAAAAAGCTGCAGTCCATCGGCTCCAATATTCGAATCGTAGCTATTCGGCGATTGGGCTATCACCTGGAGGTGCCTAAGGAATGATAAAAAAACTCCGCAGGAGATTTGTGGTTATCAACATGGCTATTGTGACCGGTATGTTGCTGATCATATTTGCCCTGTTTATCAATTTTACCGCCATCGATCTGCAAAATAAAAGCGAAGCGACCCTGCAAAAGCTCTTGCAGCCTGCAGCCGATCCGGATACCCTATTCAAGCAGGTTTCCGATCCCTACATCGTGGTCAATTTTACACCCATGGGAGAATTGGTCCACGGCAGAACCCATTACGATTTGGAAAATACCGATTTTCTCAATCAATTACTGACGCAGGTAGATGTGGAAGCAGGTAAAGGTTATCTTGACGATTATAATATGATCTACGGTATCAGCACCGGCTACAATTATAAAATTGTGGCATTTCTGGATGTTTCCGGCAATGCCTCCACTGTGGATACCATGCTGTATATCAGCCTGATCACCGGTGTGATCGCCTTGATCGCGTTTGCCATCATTAGTATACTACTGGCTCGCTGGGCAGTCAAGCCCGTTGATAAAGCATGGAAACAGCAAAAACAATTCGTTTCCGATGCCTCCCACGAATTAAAGACACCCCTGACTGTGATCATGAGCAACGCGGAACTTCTGAACAGCCCGGACATTGACCCGGATGGGCAAAACCAATTCTCTGAAAATATCCTTTCTGCCAGTAAGCAAATGCGACATTTGGTGGAAAGTCTGCTGGAATTGGCACGGGCAGACAACGGACAGATCAAAACCAATTTTGAGCAAACTGATTTCAGCAAAATTGTCGCTGATAGTATATTGCCCTTTGAACCGGTTTTCTACGAAAATAATATGGCTTTGGAAAGCCGGATCGAACCCAATATTCAATTAAACGGCAGTGTCCAATATTTACGCCAACTTATTGATATTTTACTGGATAACGCCCAAAAATATTCTTCCCCGGGTATTGTGGACGTCACCTTGCGTCGTCAAGGCAGAACCCAATGTGTTTTAACAGTTTCCAATCCGGGAACACCCATCCCGGAAGAGGAATTAGAAAACATTTTTGGAAGATTTTATCGATCCGATACTGCCCGTTCCAATACCGGCAGTTTCGGACTGGGATTGTCCATCGCACAGCGAATCACCGAAGAACACGGCGGCGACATCTGGGCAGAAAGTAACCCCACCGGTAACCGCTTCACCGTCCTTCTTCCCTGCCTTCCTCAATAAAAATTACGAATAAGTAGTCAAAGCCTCCGGCTAAGCCGGAGGCTTGATTAAGCCATATAAAGGCTTTTACTGGCGGGCATCTAAAAAGATGCACTGAATTTCTGACGTCTGTATTAAATGCCTTGCCGCCCCTTAAGGGGCAATGTATCTTTCTATTCTAACATTTCTGTAAACGATACTGACCTAAATTGTTATTTGGAATCCCTCTCTATTGTAGATGCGTGGTCGGCAAACTACTTCTACTATAATGGGGAGTTTTTTTCTTTGTCTACTTTACTCCTCGCAATAAGCTATTATTTTCCCCCTTGCATAGCAGGGGGGTACTTTGGTAAAGCCAAAGAAAAGCCCCGACTGAATAGTCGGGGCTTTGTGTTCGCGTTACCTATCTTCCCGGGCAGTCGCCCGCCAAGTATTGTCAGCGTACATGAGCTTAACTTCTGTGTTCGGGATGGGAACAGGTGGACCCTCATGACAATCAATACGAACTATATCTGTAAAAGCTTTCGCTTGTACATTTTATTTGGTGACCCGTGGGAGAATCGAACTCCCGTTACCGGCGTGAGAGGCCGGTGTCTTAACCGCTTGACCAACGGGCCATTGGTGCACCTTCACGGACTCGAACCGGGGACCCACTGATTAAGAGTCAGTTGCTCTACCAAC
>JAZRRA010000032.1:0-1924 GCA_045650305.1 Faecousia sp. | reverse complement strand
CGCCACCAGGGTGGTCATCATTTTGACCATGCTGGTGGGATAGGTCTTTGCATCCGGGTTGTACGCGTAGAGCATTGTCCCGCTGTTCAGCTCATACAGGATGGCCGCCTTGGCTGTATCTGTGATTTTCTCCTGGGAGCTGAGGGTCATGGCCGCATCCACACTATGACATCCGCTGGTCACCGCAGGATCTTCCTCTGTGGCCAAAACAGGCACATTCAGAAGGGAAATCATCAGAATAATTGTCAGAATCAGTGGAAATATCCGCATTTTTTTCATAATTCTACCTCTATATTTCAACACCGGACTTGTCCAGCGATAAAAATTCGTGTATAATATTTAAAAGCATTATATCAGTTTTTATTTTGTTCGTCAATGCAGGAGGGACGAGTCCATGAAAAATACCCCGGTTTCTATCCTTGCCTGTACCTGCCTGATCCTTGCCGCGTTCCTGTTTGGTTTGTATTTGGGACGGAATATCAGAGGAGAAACCATTCAAACATCCGTGCTTTCCCCGCAATCCACCCCCTCATCATCTGCAACCGTTCCCTCTTTCCAAAATGCAACCGGTTCCGCCACCACAGGAGACGGAAGAATCAACATCAATACAGCAGACATTTACACTCTGATGACCCTTCCCGGTATCGGTGAGTCCTACGCCCAGCGGATCATCGATTACCGCACCGCCAACGGTCCGTTTAAAAATATTTCCGAAATCAAAAATGTGGAGGGCATTGGCGACAAACGGTACGAAAGTATCAAAAATCTGATCACCACAGGAGGTTGATTGCATGAAAATTTTAGTCGTGGATGATGAAGAATTATTGGTAAAAGGCATCCGCTTCAATTTGCAGAATGACGGGTACGAAGTTATCACCGGTTCTGACGGTGTGCAGGCCGTTGCCTTGGCACAATCCCAATCCCCCGATCTGATTATTTTGGATGTAATGATGCCCCATATGGACGGTCTGACCGCCTGTTCCAAGATCCGGGAATTTTCCAATGTGCCCATCATCCTGCTCACTGCAAAGGCAGAGGATATGGACAAACTCATGGGCTTTGACAACGGTGCGGACGATTATCTTACCAAACCGTTCAATATTTTGGAACTGAAGGCACGTATCCGTGCCCTCTTACGCCGCTCCGGTGCCGGCACAAAAAATGCCGAAGAAAACCTGCTGACCATCGGCACCATTTCCCTGGATCTGGACGCTCGCAATGCGTATCGCTCCGGGCAGTTGGTGGATCTGACAGCCAAGGAATTTGATGTCATCGAGTTTCTCATGCGTAATCCCAACCGGGTGTATTCCCGAGAGGCTTTGCTGGATACCATCTGGGCATATGAATACCGCAGCGATATCCGGACGGTGGACGTACATATCCGCCGTTTGCGGGAAAAGCTGGAAAATAATCCGGCTGAACCCAACTATATTATGACGAAGTGGGGCGTTGGCTATTACTTCCGGAAATGATCGATCACCCAAACGCAGATACGGAAATATGCAATTCCGTTATGCCTTGGTGTATGTATGCGTCACCTTTTTGGTGTTGCTGTTTTTGAATATTTACTGCTCCGGTGCCAGCCAGCGGCTATTCTACCAGAACAAAGAGGCATCCATGGTAGAAAAATGTCAGATGGCGGCGGCGGATATTGCCAAGTTGGAAGTGTTGAACAATTCCAACGTTTACGCAACCGTCAATGCTATGGAAAGTCTGCGTGTTTCCCGGCTCTTGGTCACGGATCATGCCGGCGTGGCACTGTACGATTCTTACGGTGCGGATTCCGCCTTGGGCAGTTATGTGCTGCTCCCGGAAGTGGTGCAGGCCATGGAAGGAACTGTCGGTTATGACGTTTTCTCCTGGGAATACCACGATGGCATTATGAAGTCGGAGGCCAAGCGGTCTTAGGAAGACAAGACCTGAT
>JAZRRA010000031.1:0-5920 GCA_045650305.1 Faecousia sp. | reverse complement strand
CCCTGATATGGAGGGATCACTGTTGCGTATTTTGGAAGTAGAACAATTATCGTACAGCTATCCGGGCGTGGATGACACGCCCGGCACTGTCGTATTTAAGGACTTGGATCTTCAGGTAGAATCCGGTAGCTTTGTGGCCATTTTGGGCGGCAACGGCTGCGGAAAGTCTACTTTGGCCAAGCATTTTAATGCCATTTTGCTCCCCACCGGCGGCAAGGTTTATGTCAGTGGAATCGACACCGCCAACGAAGACAGATTGATGCAGATCCGTCGTGCGGTTGGCATGGTGTTTCAGAACCCGGATAATCAAATCGTTGCCAATGTGGTGGAGGAGGATGTGGCGTTTGGCCCTGAAAATATGGGCGTTGCCAGTCCTATGATCCGGCAACGGGTGGATCAGGCCCTGAAGCAGGTGGGAATGTATGAATATCGGGCTCACGCCCCCCATCTTCTGTCCGGCGGACAGAAGCAGCGCGTGGCGATTGCAGGCATTATTGCCATGGAGCCGAAGTGTATTGTTTTGGATGAGCCCACTGCTATGCTGGATCCTAAGGGTCGCCGGGAAGTGATGGAAACCATCACCGGGTTAAACCGGGAAAAGGACATTACCGTGGTTCTCATTACCCATCACATGGATGAGGCGGCAAAGGCCGACCGTGTGGTAGTGCTGGATCGGGGGCGTGTTGCCCTGGACGGCACACCCAAGGAAGTGTTTTCTCATGTGGAAACATTACACGATTTGGGGTTGCGTGCCCCGGATACAACGGAGCTTTGCTGGATGTTAAACCGGGAAGGCTTCGGGTTGGATGTTACTTGTTTAGATGAAGAAGAATGTGCGCAGATACTCTGCAAGGCGTTGCGTCAAGAGGTCTGACTCACTGGAGGAAGATAGTGTGGCACCGATTTTAGAGGTACAAAACCTAACGCATATTTATAGTGTTGGCACACCGTTTGAGCATATCGCACTGGATCATATTTCTTTTGCGGTAGAGCCGGGGGAGTTTATTGGCATTATTGGACATACCGGTTCCGGTAAATCTACGCTGATGCAACACATGAATGGCCTTCTGAAACCTACGGAAGGCAAGATCCTGTTAGGTGGAAAAGATATATGGTCTGATAAAAAGCTGACCCGACAGAGTCGTTTTCGGGTGGGTTTGGTTTTTCAGTACCCTGAATACCAGCTTTTTGAAGAAACGGTGTATAAAGACATCGCATTTGGCCCGAAAAATATGGGTCTTAAAAGTGAAGAGATTGATCGTCGGGTCCGGGAGGCCGCAGGTTTTGTGGGCTTGACGGAGCAGCAGTTGCAGGCATCCCCCTTCGATTTATCCGGCGGACAAAAACGCCGGGTGGCCATTGCCGGTGTGATCGCCATGGAACCGGAAGTGCTGATTTTGGATGAGCCAACGGCGGGTCTTGACCCTAAGGGTAGGGAGGAGATCCTTTCTAATATCGAAGATTATCGCAAGGCAAAAAATGCTACCATTATGATGGTCAGCCACTCTATGAGCGATGTGGCAAGACTGACAGATCGACTGCTGGTGCTAAACGGTGCCAAGCTGGTCATGGACGGCACACCCCGGGAGGTTTTTGCCCATGCGGAGCAATTGCTTTCCATGGGACTGGATATTCCGGAAGTGACCCGTGTGTTCCTGAAAATGCAAAAAATGGGCATTGATGTGGAGCCGGTGTATACTTTGGAGCAGGCTGTGGCGGCTATAAAATCCCTGAAGGGAGGCTGCGAAAATGCTTAAAGACATCACATTGGGTCAGTATTTTCCCGGAAATTCCTTCGTTCACAGATTAGATCCCAGAACAAAGCTCATCTTTTTGATCGTGTATATCGTGGCACTGTTTACCGCTTCCAACTGGATCTCCTACGGTGTTATGCTGGCATTTTTGGCGGTGACCATCGCGGTATCCACCATTCCGCTGAAATCCATCGTCCGGGGCATGAAACCTCTGGTGGTGGTGCTGATCTTTACCGGTGTGCTCAATATATTTTTTACAGTGGGAGAAACGAAACTGTTATCCTTCTGGGGAATCACCATTACTTTGGAAGGCATTATCCGTGCGGTGTTTATGACAAGCCGGATACTGATGCTGATCACCGGAACATTTCTTTTGACTTATACCACATCGCCCATTGCGTTGACAGACGGACTGGAATCGCTGTTGAACCCTCTGAAAAAGATCGGTCTGCCGGTGCATGAAATGGCGATGATGATGTGTATTGCACTGCGGTTTATTCCCACCCTGATCGAAGAAACCGATAAGATCATGGCGGCACAAAAGGCCAGAGGTGCAGATTTTGAAAACGGCAGTCTGTTGCAGCGGGCAAAAGCCCTGATTCCGGTTTTGGTGCCGCTGTTTATCAGTGCATTCCGCCGTGCAGACGAATTGGCAACTGCCATGGAGTGCCGTTGTTATCAGGGCGGTGAGGGCAGAACCAAAATGAAGATTCTGCGATTCCACCGCTGTGATATAAATGCCTTTGTTTCCGCAGTTTTGCTGCTGGGTGCGATCATCACTTTGCGTGTTTTCGGTTTGTGAGGTAACTATGCGTAATATCGCTTTGTTTTTAACCTATGAGGGGACGGCCTACCATGGCTGGCAGATGCAGAAAAATCTTTCCACAGTGCAGCAGACTTTGGAAAGGGCCATATCTATGGTAGTGGGTCATAGTGTCCATGTAACCGGCTGCGGAAGAACCGATGCCGGTGTCCATGCCCGTTGCTATGTGGCAAATTTCCGCACGGAATCCACCATTCCGGCGGATCGGATCCCCTATGCCCTGAATACCCACCTGCCGGTGGATATTGTGGTGACCAAGGCATTCGATGTCCATGAAAATTTCAACGCCATTGGTTCCTGTGCAAGAAAAGAATATACCTATACCATCTATAATTCCCGTGTGCGTGATCCGTTTTATGTAAACCGAGCCTGGTTCTATCCCAAGCATTTGGATGAGAAGATCATGCAAAAGGCGGCAGACCAATTTGTAGGAACCCATGATTTTGCCGCGGTCAGAAGTGTGGGAACGGATGTCAAATCTACGGTTCGAACTGTATATTATTATCATGTGGAGCGTCGGGGAAATATCATTGAGCTGAAGGTGTGTGCCGACGGATTCCTCTATAATATGGCTCGTGCCATGGCAGGCACAGTGGTATACTGTGCAGAGGGAAAATTCCCCCCGGAAAAGATCGGGCAGATCTTGTTGGAGGGCAATCGCACTGCCGCAGGTCCTACGGTCCCTCCGGGAGGACTGTACATGACCCATTTGTGGTATGATGACGGCGTGGAAAAATTTGAATGTACGCCTACTTTGTGATGTTCATAAATTGTTTGTTTATTTCCCATAGGACTATGCTATGATGGAGATAGTCCCGGATTGGGAAGAAAGGTCGTGATAGGCTATGAAGCCGAAACTTTGTGCCAAGTGCAAAAAGAATATTGCCGTCGTTTTCATCACCAAGGTGGAAAACGGCGTTGCTATGAATGAAGGATTTTGTCTGCGTTGTGCCAGAACTCTGGGAATCCCCCAGATCGATGCGGCAGTGAAGCAGATGGGATTTTCCGAGGATGATTTGGATAATCTGTCTGACGAAATGAGCAATATGTTTGGTCAGACGGAGGCTGAGGACGGGGAAGAGGATGAGGCAGAAAGCCGCACCGCCACTTTCCCTATGATCAATCAGCTTTTCAGCCAGATGAACCCCGGAAAAAATAATATGCCCGCCAAAAAGGAAGAGCCTGCAGAAGAAAATCAGGAAAAAGGCAAGAAAAAGGCCAAAAAACATAAGTTTTTGGATAGCTACTGCATGGATTTGACCGGCAGAGCCAAGGCAGGCAAATTGGATCAGGTCATTGGCCGTGATGTGGAAACGGAACGGGTCATCCAAATCCTGAACCGTCGCCAAAAGAATAACCCCTGCCTGATCGGTGAGCCCGGTGTGGGTAAAACTGCTATTGCCGAGGGTCTTGCTCAGCGAATTGCCGCTGGAGATGTACCGTATAAATTGCGGGATAAGGAAGTATTTTTACTGGATTTGACCGCGTTGGTGGCAGGCACCCAGTTCCGTGGTCAGTTTGAAAGCCGTATGAAGAGCCTGATCGGAGAGATCAAGGAATGCGGCAATATCATTCTGGTGATCGATGAAGTGCATAATCTGGTAGGTGCCGGTGACGCAGAAGGCTCTATGAATGCAGCCAATATTTTAAAGCCTGCATTGTCCCGTGGCGAGATTCAGGTGATCGGTGCGACTACCTTTAATGAATATAGAAAGCATATCGAGAAGGATGCGGCGTTAGAGCGGCGATTCCAACCGGTTTCCGTGGCAGAACCTTCTTTGGAGGAGGCTTGCCAGATCATGCAGGCCATCGCTACCACCTACGGTCAGTTCCATGGGGTTACCGTCAGTCCGGAGATTGCCCGTCAGTGTGTGATCTTGTCGGAGCGGTATATTACCGACCGTTTCCTGCCGGATAAGGCCATCGACCTTTTGGACGAGGCTTGTTCCGATGTGAATTTGCGGTGTAAAGAGATCTCCCGCCTTGCAGAGCTGAAAAAGGAACGGGACGATTACGAATTGGAGCTGCGTATGCTCACGGAAGATACGGAAAATGAGCATTATGAGCGGCTGGCATTGATTCGCAGTAAGCTGTGCCAGTTGGCAGAGGAAATTGAGAAGCTGGATCGTGTGCCGCCTCCTGCGGTGACCATGGATAACCTGGCTCGGATCATCGAGCTGTGGACCAAAATTCCTGCCAGCAAGATCAAGGCACAGGAATATCAGCAGATCAAGGGATTGGCTGACCGGTTAAAGACCCATATTGTGGGTCAGGATGAGGCGGTGGAGGCAGTTTCCAAGGCCATCCGCAGAAAACGGGTTGGCATTTCCACCAAGCGTCGCCCGGTGTCCTTTATTTTTGTGGGACCCACCGGCGTGGGTAAGACGGAACTGGTCAAATGCCTTGCAGATGACCTGTTTGACTCTGTGGAATCTCTGATTCGGCTGGATATGTCCGAGTATATGGAAAAGCATACGGTTTCCAAGCTGATTGGTTCGCCTCCCGGCTATGTGGGCTATGACGAAGCCGGACAGCTCACCGAAAAAATCCGCAGAAAACCATATAGTGTGGTGCTGTTCGACGAGATCGAGAAGGCACACCCGGATGTGCTGAATGTGCTTTTGCAGGTTTTGGATGATGGCAGAATTACCGATGCCCAGGGCAGAACCGTGAATTTCGAAAATACGGTGATCGTTATGACCTCCAATGCCGGCTCTGAGGGCAGAGTAGGTGGTCTGGGATTTGGCCGCACGGAAAACGATATGGTGAAGGAAAAAACCATGAAGGCATTGCGGGAATTTTTGCGTCCTGAATTCTTGAACCGTGTGGATGAAATCATCACCTTCAACCACCTGACCGAGGAAAATTTCCTTGGTATTGCGGATATTATGCTTTCCGAGCTGCAACAGAGCCTTGCAGACAGAGGCCTGACGGTGAACTTCACACCCGATGTCCGGAATTACCTGGTGAAAGAGGCCTATTCCGTAACCTATGGTGCCAGAAACCTCCGCCGTTGTATCCAGCGATCTTTGGAAGATCCCATCAGTGAAAAAATCATTGATTCCTTCGAAAATCCCATCAGTCATATTACGGTGGGTGTAGAAAATGATGCCATCGTGCTGGATGTAACCTAATACAAATAACCCGGGGTGTTGCGTTTGCAACACCCCGGTTTTTTCCACACCCTGTAATTTTGCAAAACGATAAATTTCCGTTTATCTTACGATTATAATATACCACATCGTAGGGGAGGGTCTTGACCCTCCCACCGGAAAATGTTTGCATTTTCCGGATTTTCGCAAGAAAATATCATGTTATTGCCTGCGGCAATCGCAATTTTACA
>JAZRRA010000030.1:0-9627 GCA_045650305.1 Faecousia sp. | reverse complement strand
CTGCTAAAAGCCCACCGCGAAGATTTGATCGGTTCCGGTCCAAAATGCCTGATTCGTGCCGTGCCGCCCAGACCCCCTCTACCCTTTCCTCCGTCATGTACTATACCGGACTGGATCCCCGTACAATGGAAAAGGTATATGTGCCCACCGATCCCCACGAAAAAGCCATGCAGCGGGCTTTGATTCAATATCGCAACCCCAAAAACTACTATCTCGTCCGGGAGGCTCTGCTAAAAGCCCACCGCGAAGATTTGATCGGTTCCGGTCCAAAATGCCTGATTCGTGCCGTGCCGCCCAGACCCCAAAGACCCACACCTCCCCCTCCCGGACTGAAAAAGTCTGTTGTGAAAAAGGCCGGTGCAAAACGGGTTCCCGGGAAACGAAAATAAAGGACTTATTTTATGGCTAAACGCAGATCCGGTAAACATCCCGTATGGTGTTTCGTATTCTTTTTATACGCCGGGATTATGATATGGCTACTATTCTTTCGGGAAAGAAATATAACCCAGGGAATTTCTTATTGGGATGCTATAAGGGACAATATGAACCTAAAGCTATTATATACCATCGACAACTATGTCCATGTGATCTTTCACCACCGGGAATCGGCCTATTTTACCAAATGCGTTATAGAACTTCTGGGCAATGTTTTTATGTTTGTGCCCGCCGGTTGGCTACTGCCAAAACTTTTTCCGGCTATGAAAAAAATCCTTGTCTTTTTCATAAGTGCCATCGGGATCATAGTCTTTATAGAGGCATTTCAGCTTTTCACCCTTTTAGGTTTCTTTGATGTGGATGACATTTTGCTAAACATTTTCGGTATGTACCTTGGCTTTGTGTTTTATCACATCACTGCCCAAAAATAACCTTCTGCAATTTCTTCGTTTATACGAACACGCAGTTCTGTTTTCCCCCTATCCCACATAGGATGTTCCATATACTGCATTTTGAGGTGGTACTATGGAACATAACAACATCCTACTTCGGGGTATTCTCAAAGCATTGCCCCAGTTTTCTCACGAAAATCACGGCAGAAAATTTTACCGTTTCGATTTGGAAGTCCCCAGACTTTCCGGAGCAATTGACACACTCCCCGTGATCGTACAAGAAAAGACATTGTTTGGTATCGATCCCACAGCCGGAGATATGATCACCGTTATGGGACAGATTCGTTCCCACAATCTCAGGGAAGATGGCGTTCGGCATCTGCTGATCTTCGTTTTTGCAAATGATATTGTAGTAGAAAACGGAGAACCCATCAATGAAGCCCATATTGAAGGCACGATCTGTCGTGCCCCCACATACCGCAAGACACCATTGGGTCGGGAGATCAGTGATGTGATCCTTGCCGTTCCCAGGGCATTTCATCGGGCTGATTATTTGCCCTGTATTCTCTGGGGAAGAACCGCCCAGGAGGTATCTGCCTGCCAGGTAAGGCAGCAGTTATCCATCCACGGGCGGCTCCAAAGCAGAATTTACACAAAACTCACAGAAAACGGTGCGATTGAACGAACAGCCTACGAATTATCTGCACTGACAGCACAGATCCTACCGGACGAATCTACAACACCAGATTAAGAGTAAAACACAAAAACATCCCCACAGCGGTTGGCAGTAAAAATGCCACCGCTGTCTTTTTTATAGATCCGGTTTCCCGGTAAAAGGTCATCAGTGTGGTGCTGCAAGGCCAATGAAACAAAGTAAATGCCATGGTGCAAACCGCCATTTTGATGGTCATAAACGCTTGCAACGGTTCTGACCCCATAGAAGATGCGGAATGTATACTGCCACTTCCTGACAAGACCATCAAAATTACGGGAATCAAAAGCTCATTTGCAGGCAGACAAAACAGAAATGCCGTTAAGACGATTCCGTTCATCCCCAGGAGCTGTCCCAAAGGATCTAAAATGTTACACAGTATTTCCATCCATCCAAATGTGGAAAACAGCCACAGCACTCCGCCGGCCGGTGCTGCTACCAAAATGGCACGACCTGCAATTTGTAAAGTTCTGTCCAATAGGGATCGGACAATGATCCTGCCAAGTCGGGGGCGGCGAAAAGGTGGAATTTCCATCACAAATGTGCTGTCATCGGAACGCAATACCGTCTGATTCAGCACACCGCAGACCGCAGTCGCACCTGCCGCCCCCAAGACCACGCAAGCGGCAACGATCAATGCTGTTCCGGCCTGGGGAAACAACAAACTGCCCAACAATATCAAAGACGGAAACCGTCCGTTGCAAGGCACAAAAGCATTGGTCAACATTGCCGCCAAGCGTTGTTTTGGCGAAGATAGGATCCGACACCCCATGACACCGACGGCATTACATCCTAAGCCCATACATAAAGTAAGTGCCTGCCTGCCGCAGCAACCGCATCTTGCCATTGTCGGATCCAGCAAAAAAGCCATCCGGGGTAAATATCCTATATTTTCCAACAGTGTAAATAGGGGAAAAAATATCAGCATAGGCGGAAGCATTACGCAGATCACTCTGCCTACTGTTGCAAACACCCCATCCGTTAAAAGTCCAGCAAGCCACCATGGTAAGAAAGCACTATACGCCGCCACACGGTCGTACACCAGGGAAAATACCGTTTCCATCCCCTGGGAGATCACATTTGCTCCCCATACGGTAAGCCACACGATGAGCAACAAAACCAATCCCATAAAGGGGACGCCGAACTTCCGGCTCACAAACAAACTGTCTATCCTTCGACGAAATTCCCTATTGGCACTATCCCTTTCCACCACACATTGGCAGGCAATTTGACTTGCCGCTTCATAGGGATCGTCCCAATCTTTTTTTAATTGTTCAGGGCCGGAGGCTGTTTTCACAATCGCCTTTACCAGCTCATCCATCCCCTCGCCTTTTCCCGCACTGGTCACCACTACCGGAACACGGGTGATCTCCGAAAGTTTCTTTGCATCAATTGTAATTCCGTTTCGTTTTGCCTCATCCATTAAGTTGACACACAATACTACGCGATCCGTCACCTGCATCACTTCCAGTGCCAGGATCAAACTCCGTTGCAAAGTATTGGCATCACATACAGCCACGACACAATCGGCCTTGCCGGATCCCAGATATTCCGCCGTGACCCTTTCATCCTCCGACGCACCATGCAGGCTGTATGTACCCGGCAGATCGATCAAAGTCATAGAATTTTCTCCCTTTTTCACGATCCCCTCGATTTGCTCCACCGTTTTTCCCGGCCAGTTCCCCGTATGCTGGTTTAGTCCCGTAAGGCAATTAAACAATGTGCTTTTTCCCACATTGGGGTTCCCCACCAATGCCACATCCATCTTCCGTATTTTCTCCTCATATTTCATAGACATTCCACCAGGATGTGCTTTAATTCTCCCGTGCGAAAGGCAACCACAGCCCCCATGATCTCCAGTGCTGTCACCTTGCCTCCGGGGCTTCGATACCGGCACTGCACATGACTTCCGGGAACCATGCCAAAATCCCGCATTCTTGCCGCCATGGTCTTTGAAACCTGCATTTCCAAAATCGTGGCATTTCCACCGGGTCGCAAGCGATCCAAACTCATCACCATCTGCTATCCCTCCAAATCTCACTACACCATCTTATCCCGTTTGCTAAAATAGGGTGCATATATTTTTCCGCTTTTCAACAGGAAAACTATGTGATATAATGGCAGAAAAGGAGGTCATGATATGAAAAATAAGGTTTTTCGTATTATCACCCTTCTCAAGGAACAATATCCGCAAGCCCTTTGTGCTTTGCAATATGAGAAGGATTATGAACTGATGATCGCTGTCCGTCTGTCTGCACAATGCACAGACGCCCGTGTCAATATGGTAACCCCTGCCCTCTTCGCCGCCTATCCCACATTAGACTCCCTTGCTTTGGCACAGCCGGAGGACATTGAGCCCTATATCCACTCCTGCGGTTTTTTCCGCCAAAAAGCCAAGGATATTGTATACGCCTGCCGTATGCTCATAGATCACTATGACCGAAAAGTGCCGGATAATATGGAGGCTCTTCTGAAGCTCCCCGGCGTTGGCAGAAAAACCGCCAATCTGCTATTAGGCGATCTGTACAGCACTCCCGGCAGTATTGTCTGCGACACCCACTGCATCCGAATTTGTGGCCGTTTAGGACTTTCCAAGGGTAAGGACCCGGAAAAAGTTGAGCGGCAATTACGGGCAATCCTGCCGCCGGAGGAAAGCAGTGATTTCTGCCATCGCATTGTGCTGTTTGGACGGGATATTTGCACCGCCCGTTCTCCCAAATGTGACCAATGCCCCCTTTCCCCGGAATGTACCCAATGGAATCTATGACATAGATCCCCCCTTGTCCGCATAGGATTGTCTATGAGGACAAGGAGGGATCTTTTTGTCAGGAAAAAAGCCAATCTTATACAGTGCGTTACTGCTTACTGCGGTGAATTTGACATTACGGCTGGTATCCACCGCCTTTCAGGTTTACTTATCCGGAAAGATCGGTGCATCCGGCATTGGACTCATACAACTGGTGCTGTCTGTGGGCGGTATGGCGTTGACAGCCGGTATGGCCGGAATCCGCACCGCCACCATGTATTTAACGGCAACGGAATTGGGGAAAAACAGAAAACAAAATATCATTCATGTACTTTCCGCCTCCGCCCTGTACAGTATATTATGCAGCGGTATGGTTTCTTCCGTATTATATATCATCGCCCCTTTTATCGCCCATCATTGGATCGGAATCCCCAACGCTCTAAATGCCATTCGGCTATTATGCTTTTTCCTCCCCGTAAATTGTCTTTGCGGCGTTATGATCGGTTATTTCACTGCCGCCAACCGCATCGGTACACTGGCGGCTGTGGAGGTTTCAGAGCAAGTTGTTTCCATGGCTGTTACCATGACGATTCTCACATTTTGGGTCAAGGGCGACGCTGTCAAGGCTTGTGAGACCGTTATACTGGGTAGTGGCTTCGGTTCATGTATGACACTTATCCTTTTGACTGCATTGCGGGTTGGCGAAAAGGCACCTACGGGGAAAAAGATTCCTTTACGAAAGAATTTATTAAACATTGCCGTTCCCCTGGCTCTTGCAGATGATCTGAAAGCCGGTATCAATACGGCAGAAAATATCATGGTTCCTAAGCGGCTTGCCCACTACGCAGGCAATCCCCTGGCTCTGTTTGGAACGGTTTGCGGCATGGTGTTTCCGGTGCTGATGTTTCCGGCGGCCATTGTATTCAGTCTTGCAGAACTTTTAATCCCGGAAATGGCAAGATGTGCCGCCGCAGGCAGTCAAATACGGATCACCTACTTAGCAAGAAAAAGTCTGCAGGTGGTTTTGATCTATGGCCTGCTTTTTGGCGGTCTATTGTTTCTTCTTGCAAAACCACTGTGCATGCAACTATATCAAAATTCCGATGCCGGGACATACCTTGCCTTATACGCACCATTAGCCCCTATGCTATACTGTGATGCCATTATCGATGCCATGAACAAAGGCTTAGGGAAACAGAAGATCTGCGTTATGCTTAACATCGTCACCGCCATACTGGATGTGGGATTGCTTTTCATCCTCCTGCCAAAATACGGCATGGTTGGATATTTTACCAGCTTTCTGACCACCCATCTTCTCAATTTTATTTGCAGTCTTATGTTACTGATCAAAACTGCCAACATCCCCATATCCTTTCAAACACCGGTTCTGTCCATCCTGGCGGCCGGGATTGCTGTTTTTCTTTGTTCCTTAGTCAGAAATACGATCCTTCGCAGTATTGGTTACATTCTGGCATTTTTCAGCATATTGACCTTATTTGGTATTTTAAGCCGTCGGGAGATCCGCTGGATCAAAGGCCTGATCCAATTATCATAAAAACAGTCCGTCAGGCAATAAGGCCCGACGGACTGATCCTTTATAGCTTTTCTAACAGTGCCAGCAGGAAATTCCAGGTTCTTTCCGTGGACGCAATGTTCAGCCGCTCACGGCTGGTATGGATGTCCTCCATATCCGGGCCAATGGATACGCAATCCAGCCCCGGGAGTTTCTCAGAAAGCAAACCGCACTCCAATCCGGCATGAATGGCCACCACTTCCGGTTTCTTACCGAACATATCCTCATAGACAGCTACCATGGTATCCCGCAGGTGGGAATCCTTTTTATACTCCCATGCAGGATAATCACCGGTTTCGGAATACGCAGCACCAAAGGATTCTGCGATCGCCTTCAGGGAATCCAAAAGATCCCGTTTTTCGGAATTCACACTGCTGCGAACCGCAAATGTCAAATGCAAGGTATCGTCCAAACCTGCCACACCCAAATTCAGGCTGGTCTGCACCAATCCCGGAATATCCTGGCTCCAGGCCCGGACGCCGTTGGGAACTGCCTGCAAAAGGGCGATCACCTTGGCAGTATCTTCCGTAGACAAGGCATTTCCGCCCAAAGCATCCACATCGTCGCCACGAATGACCGCATCCGGCTCATCATACTGTGAACGGATTTCATTTTGCAATTCCTCTGTGATGGCATTGATCCGCTCCAAATGCATACCCATAGCAACCAAAGACACCTGGCAGGAGCGGGGAATTGCATTGTCCTTGGCTCCGCCGGACAAGCCGGTAATGCAAAGAGGCATCAGTTTTTGCACACGCTCCAGCAGTTCTCCCATGACCTTATTGGCATTGGCACGGTTTTTGTGGATCTCCACACCGGAGTGACCGCCCTGCAAACCCTCAACTGTCAGTTTAATGCACGGGCCGTAGACTGCACGACGGGATACGGGCAAGGTGATCGTCCCTCTGGCACCGCCTGCACAGGATACGGTAAAGATGCCCTCATCCTCGGAATCCACATTGATAAGGGTTCTTCCACGAAGCATGGAAAGATCGATACCGGCCGCACCGTACATTCCCGTTTCCTCATCCACAGTCACGACCACTTCCAACGGGGGGTGGGGAATGGTTTTGTCTGCCAAAAGTGCCATTGCATAGGCAACCGCGATACCGTTATCACCGCCCAAAGTTGTGCCTTTGGCAAATACCCAATTGCCGTCGTGGGACACATCCAGGCCTTCAGACTCCATTTGAATGGGGCAATCCTCGTCTTTTTCACAAACCATATCCATGTGACCCTGAATGATAACCGGGGCATGATCCTCATATCCTGCCGTACCGGGTGCAAAGATGATCACATTATTCAGCGAGTCCTGAATATACTGTAAACCTTGTTCCTTCGCAAAGCTGACCAGATAATCACTGATCATTTTGGTATTTCCCGAGCCATGGGGAATCGAACATAACTTTTCAAAATAACCAAAAACATTTTCCGGTGCAATACCGGACAATTTATTTACATCCATGATCCATTCTCCTTTTGGAATTTTCTATATCTTATCATGCCACAATTTAAAAGTCTATAAGTCACCTATAAAAAAAGGAGAGTTTCGCAAAACGAAACTCTCCGATTTTAGCTGCTTTGCAGCATCGTTTCTTACTTCAGACCGAATCTCTTGTTGAAACGATCAACACGTCCACCGGTGTCGACCAGCTTCTGCTTGCCGGTGTAGAAAGGGTGGCACTTGGAGCAGATCTCAACACGGATCTCCTTCTTGGTGGAACCGGTTGTAAATACGTTGCCACATGCGCAACGGATAGTAGTCTGTTCGTAGTTAGGATGGATGCCTTCTCTCATGTCGTTCACCTCTTTCTTGTAAGCTAAAAGGGCACAATGACCCCAGCAATCTTTAATGCTCAAGTATTGTAGCACATAGTTTTGGGAAATGCAAGTGTTTTTTTATTATTTTTCGTAGATTTGGGAAGAAATCTTTTTGTCCCGAAAATAGTACTGCCGATCATGCTCGCCAATGGGTCGTAAAACCCGGCAGGGATTACCAACTGCCACCACATTGGCAGGAATATCCTTCGTCACCACACTGCCTGCACCAATAACAGTATTATCTCCAATGGTAATACCGGGCAATATGACAGAGCCTGCCCCGATCCAACAATTTCTGCCGATCCGAACGGGTGCATTATACTGCAAGGCTCTTTCACGCAGTTCCGGTAAAATGGGATGGCCTGCGGTAGCTACCGTCACCCCGGGACCAAACATGGTATAGTCCCCCACATAAATGTGGGTATCGTCCACCATGGTCAAATTGAAATTGGCATAGACATAATTTCCGAAATGGACATGGCGACCGCCGAAATTGGCATGGAAAGGTGTTTCAATATAGCACCCCTCCCCGATTTCAGCAAACATTTCCTTCAAAAGTGCTGTTTTTTCCTCTTGTTGGGAAGGCCTCAGCTGATTATAATCAAACAATCGATCCAGACACACCAGCTGATGCTTGGCTATTTCCGGGTCGGCAGGGTTATAAATCTCCCCGCTGTGCATTTTTTCATCAAAGCTCATAATCAGAAAGCCCAGGTTCCGTTACGGAAAATGGGAACGACCTTTCCGTCAAATGTTTTGGCATCGATATTCATGCTGTCACAGCCGATCATGAAATCCTCATGAACCATGGAATCGTTGATACCTAAAGCACGGCACTCTTCCAGAGATTTATTATGATGATCGCGGATGGTATCCGCAAAGCCCATGCCCACAGCTAAGTGGCACACAGCATTTTCATCGAACAAGGTATTATAGAACAGCAGGCCGCTTTGGTTAATGGGGCTACCCTGGGGTACAAGGGCACATTCTCCCAAATAGGCAGCACCTTCATCCATGGAGATCAGGGTATTGAGCAATTCTTCCCCCTTTTCCGCTTTGGCTTCCACCACTTTGCCATTTTCAAAACGGAAATAGAAGTTATCAATGATCTGGCCCTGATAGCACAAAGGCTTTGTGGAATAGACGATACCCTCTGCTTTACCACGCATGGGAGAAACGAAGCACTCCTCTGTGGGAATATTGGGATTGAATGTAATACCCTGACGGCTCACCTCTGCACCGCCGCAGAACATACCCTCAGGAATCATACCCACAGTCAGGTCTGTGCCGTTATCCGCAGTATAGTGCAATTGGGCAATTCCCAGGCTATTGAGATAATCGCAACGGTTACGCAGGTCTGCATTATGATCCTGCCATGCCTTAATGGGATCATCATTGACACGGGATGTGGAAATGATAGCCTCCCACAGCTTTTCCATGGCAACGGAGGTTCTCTCTCCGGGAAATACCTTCTTTGCCCAGGCCTTGCCGGGAACAGCGGCAATACACCACTGCTGTTTGCCCTCCAATTGGTCGGCATAGGGCTTTAAGATGGGATAGGTCATCTGCCGGGACTTTGCCAATTTCGCCATATTCATGCCTTTGAGACCATCGGGATCTTCGGAGATAATATGAATTCGGCAAGGTACGGTATCCACCATGTGCTGACGACGGGCGATCTGCCACTGCGGCACTGTACCCAAAGTTTTCAGACTTTGATACCGGACATGGACTTTCGCCAAGGGCTGAAAATTCCATTCCACCATAACCTTCTTTGCTTTTGCCTTATAGGCCTCTTCTACCACCATCTGCACAAAATCCGGTTGATCCAGGTCAGCATAGATCATAACCTCCTGACCCTTCTGCACATTGGCACCACAACGGACAATCAATTTTGCATATTCCCGCAATACGGTCTTTTTCATTTGATTTACTCCTTTTATTTTAA
>JAZRRA010000029.1:0-15629 GCA_045650305.1 Faecousia sp. | reverse complement strand
CTTCTGAACACCCTCCTGAATACCCTTTTCAACAGCGGGGTACAAATTCTTGGGAGCGGAGCCGCCGAAAACTTCTTCAGCGGAGAGCAGCTCTTCCTGCTCGTCCTGGGGCTCAAAACGAACCCAAACATCACCGAACTGGCCGGAACCACCGGTCTGCTTCTTATGACGGCCGTGAGCTTGCACGGTCTTCTTGATCTTTTCACGGTAGGCGACCTTAGCGGGAGCCAGAACAGCATCCACACCAAAGCGGCTCTTCAGCTTTGCAACCAGGACATCCAACTGCTGGTCACCGGAACCGGACAGCACCAGCTGCTTAGTTTCAGCGTTGTTCACCAAAGTGAAGGAAGGATCTTCTTCGTTCAAACGGTTCAAACCGGCAGTGACCTTATCTTCCTGACCCTTGGTCTTGGGAGCAATGGCCATGGAGTAGCAAGGCTCAGCATAGGGCAGGCCCTTCAGGGAAACGACCTTACGGGGATCACACAGAGTATCACCGGTCTTGACCTTATCCATCTTGCCGATGGCACCGATGTCGCCGCAGGAAAGAACCTTAACTTCGGTAGCCTTCTTGCCGCACATGGTGTACAGACGACCCAGCTTTTCAGTTTCGCCGGTACGGGCGTTGACCAAAGTGGTATCGGAGGTGATCTCACCGGAGAGAACCTTCACGAAGGAGTACTTGCCGTACTGATCGGAAACAGTCTTAAATACAAAGGCAGAGGGAACACCACCGGGGGAAACTACAAATTCTTCCACAGTGCCGTCAGCGGCGGTTGCCTTATGATAGTTGCCTTCAATGGGGTTGGGGAGCAGATCAATGATGTTGTCCATCAGCATCAGGCTGCCCAGGCAGCTGACACCGGAGCCGCAGACCACGGGGAACATGGTACGGTCCAGAACACCCTTATGCATACCCTTGATCATTTCGGCGTATGTAAAGTCTTCGCCGCCGAAGAACTTATCCATAAATTCTTCGCTGGTTTCGGCAACGGACTCTTTCAGTGCATCGTTAAATTCGGTGATGACCTGTTCCTTGCCGTCGGGAATTTCGATCTCCACACGCTTCAGGTTCTGCATCTCGTATGCACGCTTATTCAGCACATCGATGATGCCGGTAACCTTCTTGTTGCTATCCCAAATGGGAACGACTACGGGAGCAATACGGTTGCCGTAACGCTCACGGAGGGCGTTGAAGGTTGCATTATAGTCGGAGTTTTCCTCATCGACCTTGGAAATATAAATAAAGCAGGGCATATTGCGGTCAGCACAGTACTTCCATGCCTTTTCAAAGCCAACGGTAATGCCGTCCTTAGCGGAACAGACAATGATGGCGGCATCGGCAGCGCGGAGGGCTTCTACCACTGCACCGGAGAAGTCAAAACCACCGGGGGTATCCAGCAGGTTGATACGGGCGCCCTTATAATCCAGGGGAACCAGAGCAGAGGAGATGGAAATGTTGCGGCGGATCTCTTCCGGATCATAATCGCAAACGGTGTTACCGTCGGCATTTTTACCGATACGGTCGATCACACCGGTCATGTAAAGCAGGCTTTCTGCCAGGGCAGACTTACCGCTACCGCTGTGGCCCAGCAGACATACGTTTCGAATAGAATTTGCAGTGTACATAATGAATCATTCTCCTTTCGGGAGGGGTTTCCCTCCTTTACCTGCGGCAAAAACCGCGATAGAGACATTATACACGAACACGCCGCTGATTTCAATGCCTTTTTTTGCAGTTTTCACAAATATTTTATTTACACAGTACTTTTTCTTGTAAAAATTCGAAAAATGTGGGTTTATGACGGGTTTTCGCTGTCTTTCCAGGGAAAACATTTGTATTTTATTTCTGTTTTTTTGTCAATGGAGCAGTTCTCTGCGTTGTTTATAGGTACTTGGAGAAATGCCTGCAAATTTCATAAAAGCCCGGTTAAAATTGGCTGTGTTATGGAATCCGCAGGAAAGGGCAATGTCCAGGATAGTCATATTTTCCTCCGAGGACAAATACCGTTTCGCCAGGTCGATCCGCTTGGCGGTGATGTAGTCCCAAAGTCTTACATGGAAGCAGTCGTGGAACAATTTGGTGAAATAATTGGGGGTGATGCCGCTTTTTTCTGCAATCTCCTCCAATGTAATATCCCGGGCAAAATTTTCGTCGATAAACCGCACCCCTTGCATGATCTTCTCCATGGCCTGATGGCTTTTTTCTCCGGGGGTGTAGTATCCATGGTCACGGAGCAGTGCCACAAACAAAAGATTCACATAGCCACCGATGGCACTTTCATAGGCGGCACCTTTTTGAGAGAATTCTTCCATAATATGATGAATCAGCTTTCGAATATGGGTGGCATTTTCTGTGGAGATCCGATTGGAAAAGTCCTTTTGATGGGCAAAGAACATATTGGGATATTGGTCGCAGGCAGAACAGTTACGGCTGAAAAACTGCCAGTTAAAGTGAAGATTTACCAGTTTTAAGCCATCCTGCATGATTTTCACAATACAATGGGGTTCATTTCCGGAAAACACAAACACATCCCCACTTTTCATGGGGTGTAGACCGCTGCAAGTGTGATAAATACCTTCCCCTTCCAAAACCAGGGCAATTTCAAAATTGATATGACGATGCTCCCGCAAGATTCGATCTGCAGGCTCAACCGTCACCTGCCACATTTTGCAGGTGTCCTCCCCGTTGCCGATCATGCCCAAATTCCAAATCATGAAATCACCTTTTGTAAGATATTTTGTATTTTCTATAAGATACTTGAAGATTTTTGGGTTTTGTCATCTTATAATAATTGTAATGGCAGATTTCATATTTGTCAAACTGAACATGAGGTGATACAATTGAATTATCATTCTTCTCCCTCTGATCTGCGGATCACGGATATGCGGTTTGTGGACATCGACGGTGCTCCCAAACGCTGTACCATTCTGCGGATCGATACCAACCAGGGCATTTCCGGCTACGGTGAAGTCCGGGATGCTTCCAGCAAGACTTATGCTTTGATGCTGAAAAGCCGTATCTTAGGCGAAAATCCTTGTAATGTAGACAAAATTTTCCGCAAGATCAAACAATTTGGCGGCCCTTCCCGTCAGGGAGGCGGTGTCAGTGGTATTGAGATCGCCTTGTGGGATCTGGCCGGCAAAGCCTACGGTGTCCCCCTTTATCAAATGTTGGGCGGCAAATTCCGGGATGAGGTTCGTGTCTATTGCGATACCGATGTGGATGGCAAGCATACCGGTCACGATATGGGTCTTGCTCTCAAAAAGCGGATGGAAATGGGTTTTACTTTCCTGAAAATGGATTTGGGTATCGGTCTTTTACTGGACGAACCCGGCACGATCAATGCACCCCTGGGCTTTATTGAGGATATGAAAAAGTATGCCGGTCACATTCTCAATGTGCAGGGCGGCTCTGTGACTGCGGATATGGTACGCCACCAGAAAAGCTACCAGATCGTCACCACCGCCCATCCCCATACCGGCATCCACCTGACGGAAAAGGGTCTTGCCTACTTAGAAAACTATGTAAAGGAAGTCCGGGAGGTCATCGGCTACGAAGTGCCTTTGGCGGTTGACCATTTTGGTCATGTATGCGTGGAGGACTGTATCCGCTTTGCCCGACGCATGGAGCCTTATAACATTGCCTGGATCGAGGATATGGTGCCCTGGATGTACACCGATCAGTATGTGCGTCTGCGTAATTCCACCACCATCCCCGTCTGTACCGGTGAGGATATTTACTTAAAGGAAGGATTTGAAACCCTGATCAAAGCCGGCGGTGTTTCTGTGATCCACCCTGACATTCTCACCTGCGGCGGTGCGTTGGAGCTGAAGAAGATCGCCGATATTGCCGATGAACACGGCGTTGCCACTGTGATTCACATGGCAGAAAGTCCCGTGGCCTGCATGGCCGCGGTCCAGACTGCGGCGGCTATGCACAATGTGCTGGCCCTGGAGTTCCACTCGGTGGATGTACCCTGGTGGAACGATATGGTCACCGGCATTGATAACCCCTTGTTCAAGGACGGCTTTATTCAAGTGCCGGACAAGCCCGGCCTGGGTTTTGACGATCTGAACGAAGAAGTGATCCGGCAGCATATTAACCCCATGATCCCCGGTTATTTTGAACCTACCGATCAGTGGAATCAGGAATTTTCCAACGATAGAATTTGGAGTTGATGGTATGCATTTTAATGACAGAGAATCCATTATTGCCCTGACCCCTTTGTGGAAGGGTGAACGGTTGCCTGATGGCAGACCGAAGGTGGCTGATAAATATTTGGATGCCTTATATGGCATGACCTTAGAAGAAGTTTGGAAGCCCATTTTTGTATTGGGCTACGAAAGTCAGTTTGTTGGGGGCGGTCTTTCTCCCATGCAAGCCCTCCATGACGATGGCAGAAAATTGGTTGGCCGTGCGGTCACCTGTGCCTTCTGCCCTACCCGTCCCGATCTGCACCAGTTGCAGTTTGCCCGTGGTGCAGAGGATGGCAGAAAGGGAAACTACAACCAATGGGTCATCGACAATCTCTATGAAAGAGATGTTGTAGTTTGCGATATGTATGATAAGATCTATAAGGGTACATTTTTAGGTGGTAACTTGACTACTGCAATTAAAAAGCGTACTATAAATGGCGGTGCCGTGATTTGGGGCGGTGTCCGGGATGTGGAGCAAATGAAGCAAGTGCCGGATGTGCAGGTTTATTATCGGGGCATTGATCCCACGCCGATCCGGGATTTCGTGATGAAGGACTGGAACGGTATCACCAATTTCGGCGGTGCAGTCTGCCTGCCCGGCGATGTGGTATTCGGTGCCGGTGGCGGTGTTCTGTTCATCCCCAGCCATCTGGTGGCAGATGTGGTGGAAGGTGCTGCAAAAACCCATGTAAAAGATGATTTCGGATTTGAAATGATCGGTAAGGGTTTGTTTACCACCGCCCAGATCGACAAAAACACATGGACAGAGGAAATGCTGGACATGCTGACAGAATGGATCCGTACCGATCCCAGAGGGGAAGCCTATCGGGATCTGGATTGGAGCAAGGAATATGACCTTGCCCGCAACGGCGACCCCAACGATACCCAAACTGCACTATAATTCCATATAGAATGAGGGTGTACAATCCATGAAAACAGCACTTGTGACCGGATCTTCCCGGGGAATCGGGAAAGCCATTGCTCTGCGGCTGGCGAAAGACGGCTATCGGGTGATCATCCACTGTGCCGGCAACACAGAAAAAGCCGAGCAAGTAAAAAATACCATCCTTAACCAGGGTGGTCAGGCGGATATGGTACAATGTGACCTGCGAGATCCCCGTCAGGCGGCAGATTTGTTAAATTGCACCGGTCCGGTGGATATTTTGGTGTTAAACGCCTCCTTGCAGTACAAAACGCCTTGGCAGGAGATCTCTTTGGAAGCTGCTCAGGAGCAGCTTAACTGCAATTTCCTATCCTCCATGGTGCTGATCCAGCAATATGCGACTTATATGAAGGAGCAAAAATGGGGCAGGATCATTACCATCGGTTCTGTGCAGGAGGCAAAGCCCCACCCGGATATGCTGGTCTATTCCGCATCCAAGGCGGCACAGACCAATATGGTGCAATCTCTTTCCCTCCAGCTGGCAAAAGATGGCATCACTGTAAACAATGTGGCACCGGGTGTGATTGCAACCGATCGCAATCAGGCAGCACTTTCTGACCCGGTCTATGCCCAAAAAGTGATGGACTCCATTCCCGTGGGCTATTACGGAGAGCCGGAAGATCTGTCCGGCATCGTTTCTCTGCTCTGCTCAGAGAATGGTCGGTATATTACCGGTCAAAGCGTTTATGTAGATGGAGGTAAAAGTTTATGATCCTGCGTTTTTTGGGGCAGAGTGGCTATGAACTGCAAAGCGGCGACAGCCGTATTCTCATTGATCCTTATTTTTCCGACATTGTGGGAAAACTGCAAGGCAGACCCCGTCTGCACCCCGTTCCTCTAACACCTGAGGAAATGCCTTGCGACTGTGTGATCTGTACCCATAACCATTTAGACCATTTAGACCCGGAAACCGTGGTGCTTTTCCCGGAGGATCAGCCTTTTATCACCACGGTAGAAGGTTGTCCCGTGATAGAAAAGCTGGGACGCAGTAAGGTCACTGCCCTGCAGGAAGGAACTTCCGTTACCGTCGGAGATTTTACCCTGACAGCCGTGTTTGCACTGCACTCTGCGGAAGCCTTCGGCCTGATCGTGGAGGCAGAAGGTATCCGGTTATACTTCAGTGGGGATACTTTGTTCTCAGAACAGCTTTTTGAGATCAAAAAATACCGTCCGGATGTGACGCTTATTTGTATCAACGGACGGCTGGGCAATATGAATACACAGGAGGCTATCACCGTGGCAAAGGCCATCGGTGCAAAGGTAAACATTCCCAATCATTACGATATGTTTGCCTCCAACAGTGCAGACCCCTACTTGTTTGCGGATCATATCCCCGGCGGCAAAGTGCTGGAATTTAACCATCGCTACGAGGTAAACACCTGGCTGTAAATTCATAAGGCAATGTCACTTAGTAGGGGCGGATGCCCACATCCGCCCGCGGAAAAAATGTTGCTGCATAAAAAAGTCACCCCGAAATAACATTCGGGGTGATTATTCTGTCAAAAAGTAGGATTCTGCCTTGGCCCCCTCATCAGAGGGAGCCTTAGCCGTTTCTGTTCCAGAGCGTGTTTTCGCAATTTCCGTGCTTGATGTTTTATAGGTTATATGCTATACTGTGGTGGCGAAAATGGAGGATTTCAAATGAATATACAAGGTTTTAAAGTGAATTTTTTAGGCGACAGTATTACAGAAGGTATCGGTGTATCCGATTCCGAAAACTGTCGCGTGGATAACCGACTGGCGAAATTGTGTGGGCTGTCCCAGGTGAATAATTACAGTGTTAGTGGCACACGGCTGGCTCATCAAATTCATCCCACAGACAAGCCTCATTACGATCTTTGTTTTTGTGGACGGGCATTCAGTATGGATCACACCGCCGATATGGTGGTAGTGTATGGCGGTGTTAATGATTACTTCCATGGAGATGCTCCCTTTGGACAGATTGGCGATACCACGCCTGCAACCTATTGCGGCGGCGTATATTTTCTCATGAATTTTCTGCGGAAAACCTATGGAGAAAAGCCCATTATTTTCTTGACCCCGGCTCGTACCTTCCTGCGTAAAGAGGTGGATGACCGTGTGGTATCTACCCATTACAGAAAACTGCCCGGTGGTAAGCCCTTAATTGCCTATGCCGATGCCATTTTGGAAACGGCAAAGCTGTTTGAGATTCCGGTGCTGGATCTTTACCGCGACCTGGGCATTGACCCCCACGACCCGGAATGTTTTGATACCTATACCACCGATGGCTTGCATTTAAACGATGCCGGCCATGCAGTCCTTGCCCAACGGCTGAAGGATTTTATCGAATCCCTTTAACCATATACGAAAAAATCGCCGCTCAACCGAGCGGCGATTTTATTGTTGGAAATTAGCCCATAATCGCAGCCTGGGTTGCCTTAGTCCTGATACTGTTTGGGTCGAAAATTTCCGGTAAGCCAACCTTCCACTGTGATAATGTCGCCTACATGCGCATCGTTGGAAATGATACTTTTGTTTGCCAATATGTCCAGGACAACATCTTCACACTGGGCGGTAAAATGATAGTATTCGCAGTTGGAATACATATTCTTATATACCTTGATGTCGGTGATCCTGCCGTTTGCAATGCAGGATGCGTCTTGCCGGAAGCTTCCCGTGTTGATAAAAGCCATAGGTGCCATACTATTCTTGCTACTTAGATATGTTTCCTCAGAACAAATGGAACATTTCGTTGCAAAGCAAGCTGTTTGCATTTCGTATTGATGATCCTTATGAAAATCCACAGCATACGCACCCGGAACGCACACATTTAAGGAAATACCGCCGGCAGAAAAGACATTTGCCACCGTAATATAATCATCCTGCTGCTTTGGCAGCCATTCTGCGTCGGTGATTGGTTGCCATCTGCCGGTCTTATAAAGAAGTTCCGGTTCATCTGCATTGGAATCCCCGCACGCATCCATAGAAAACAGTATTTCCAAAGGATCTGCCTGGAGGATCAGGTAATCTTGTCCGCGTACCGTTGTCTTTCTTGAGGACTGTTCTTCATAATGTTCCAGCATTTTGATATACGCATCAAAAAACATCGCTCTGTTTGTTTCGGGAAACTGAAAACCTACACAAGACAAAAATTCTACCATAAAATCTTTCTCCTTTTGCTGCTACGCAATACCGGTTCGGAAATAATTATCATACCTATGGTCAAAGCGATAAGTCTGTGATTCCTCATCCCAGCACGCGTTACAGTAGTTGATAAATGCGTTTCTCCGCCTAAGGCTGATTTGAGCCCCGGCAAATCTTTCAATAGGTGCATACACCCCTGAAACCACCAAGTCCTCCGTGTGATACTCCGGCTCGCCGTCACCGGAGTGGGAATCATCGGTAACATTAAAAATTACGCAGGTTCGCCCATTCAGGTCACGAAACCCTACGGTCTCCTGGGAATACTTCTTTCCAAACTCTGTGGCGATGATTTTCAGCAATTGTTCGCTTTTCTTATTCGGCTTGCCGTAGAGAATATAAAAAACTTTACCATCTGCCTCAGTATCCCGATTCACACCGGTGCAACGGATTTGATAATACCCAAAGCCAACTGTGCGAACATATTTGTCCAGTTCCATCCGGAAATGCATTCTGCGTCGCTTAATTTCTACCGGGTTTTGGACAAGTCTGTCGGGAGAGATAAAGGCCATAGGAATACCGCTATTGTGGAGCTGCATCACCCTATTCACGCTGGCTTTCATCATAACTTTGCATCTGCGCCGACGGGAATCACCGATCCAATGGGAGATTTTTTTGTTGACCTCTTCACAGATACGCAGAACCACATACGCATTGGACTTTATTTCTTCCGGCCCCTCGCCGTCAAGGTAGAAAAAGTATCCGGCAGAAGGGTCAGCTATATCGAATTTTACATTTACCGCAACGGTGTCCGAAGAATCAAAAACTTGATACTCCATCGAATTCAAAACATTACTGACATAATACCTGGCTGGGATCTCATAGTGCATAATATAGTAAATATCCTCTGATTTTAATAATCTCTGTTCTGTACCCGTCAGGTTTCTGCAAGATGCATTGATGTTTTCCAAAGGATGTTGAAGATCTGTCTGTGTTTCTGTTTTGAATTGGATCTCTTTCATATCTGGCAGCTCCTTATTGCTTTCTACAAATATATTTTACATCAAGAATATGAAAAACCCAACTATTTTACGGACCTCTTTGAAAAATTTTAGAGAGGTCAAGCATTTGCTGTAAGAATCCGCCTTGAGGGATTATCTGCCTCAATATCATCTTATTTGCATGGATGATAGATAGAAAGGACATGATGTGTCGCTATGCCTGCGGCTTGCAATTTTCGCCGGTGGAAAAATGGATATATGGCTTTGTCAGATGGCAACGAGGTTTTATCGAAATTCTGTGCTGTCGCACAGAGCTAAATTATATTTGCCCCCTCTCCTGCTGGCAAGCATTTTAGCTCGCCGATAGGCGAATATAGCTGGACTCATTCCAAAAAATACCGCCTGAATTTCTTCAGGCGGTATTATTATAGAATTAGCCATTGATGGGGAGCGAGGGGATCACTGCCGGTGGCAGCGGTCGATAAAATCAAGGTTTAGCACAAGATACGAAGATTTTATCGGGCCCCGCAACAAGACGCCTGAGTTGCAGACCGCAAAAGGGGGAATAAAAGAATTTGCATAGCACATCTGCACTATGGATCACATCAAAGCACCATTCGTTTAAAAGCGGTTTCCGAAATTTTTATTTTTTCGCAAAAATCCAAGTAATTCTCTGCGTTTTGCGGTATTTTCAGACCGTGCTTGATTAGGCGAATATCCCCACGGGCAGTTTCGCCGCTCTTATCAAGGGTTGTACCTTGATTCAGTAGCAAACACAAAGACTCGGCAGAACCTGTTTCAGGGTAAAAATATAGGCCCTTTTTGGCATCAAATCGAAACATATATGCCAATACCTGGAAATAATCCTGATTACCAATATTGCCTATAGGCTTATACTTGGCATCGGCAATGATCCGTTCTTTCTCATTCTTACCAATAAAATCAGGATAGATACGGCCTTTGTTTCTGTTTCCATCGAAAAATAAATGCTGTGCAGCCTTTCCAGCTTTATTCATGGGATGGTGGAATCGGTCAGACACCAACGATGCCACATATTCTTCCCACAGCCAGGCACCGTCAAACAAAACGCCGTACACACGGGTGATTCCAGACCCAAGTTCCTGCTTTTGGTGCTGTAAAATTAACACGCACAGCCGTTGCAGAGCACGGTATTCACGAAAAAATGCATGGCGAATGATGTGCTTCTTATTCTCGTGCAGCACCTTTTGTTGATCCTGAAGTTTATAGCGAGGCGTTGCTTCCACAATGCGATCTACTTCGTCTTTTGCTCTGTTCAGGATCAGGTTTCCGTTTGGCTTGGTTTTTATAAACTCAATGGTATGCCGAATCAATTCCGTGATATGGTTATCGTAGGACTGTTCCCGCTGATCGTAGGCAATCTTGCCCATAAAGGGTGTGTTTTGCCGGATGTGCCTTGCAATGTTGATGTTGCCTTTGGGATTGGGATCGTTGTATTTTTCATGAATATAATTCTTAAACAAGCCCTTTCGCATAGCGGTCTTCAAATGGGCCGGAAATAAGAACATCAGGATATTGATCAGCTGATTGTTCTCGTTGGAATCCGTTTCCATCTCAAACACATTGGGACAGGCAAGGACTTTGTCCATCATATACTGCAGGAAATAATCCTGATTTCCTGCAGAAAATCGGGAAGCAATCACCAGCCGTTCTTTGCCGCATCCCAAAAAGCCCATAACATTCCCCGTATAATAGGTGTCATTCACGGATTGCAGCACCATTTGGTCGCCAGTCAGATCCTCGGCATTTTGCACTCCTTCCGGAAAGACAAATATATCCTCCTTCTCCAACTGGGCAAGGGTCTTGTTTGAAAGTTTTTTTGCTAACTGCGGAATACGGGCATCCACGACAGATCGGTCCTGCCGGGAATTATCATACAGTCTCATTGTCGTGATCTCCGACCTTGTTCTTCAGCTCGTAGGCCTCATAAAATAGTTTCATCTGTTCCTTTTCAGCGTATGCACCGTTGACATACTCCTGCAGTAGCGGTTCCAGATGGTCGGTCCAAAGCTGGACAAAATCAATATTTTTCAATTTTAGGAAGTATGCCGCACCAATCTGGTAATTCTTATTGAGTTTTTCTTGGATTACCCTATTGAGAGATTTCATGCGATCAATGGCTTCCTGCTTTTTATCGCCCAGTTGCTCCAGCATTGCCACGTTGCTATTAGCATCTATCTCAATAAAACGGAATCTGCGGCGCATAGCAAAATCAAAGGTGTCCACAGAGCGGTCAATATCGTTCATTGTGCCGATAAGGTACACATTTTTCGGGATGTAGAATTTTTCTTCGGGATCGTCATGGAGATTGGCGTACTGGGTAAAGACTGCCCCCTCCTCACCCCGATAACCGGGGTCGATAGAGAAGAACAACTCTCCCAGGATCTTGGAAATCTCGCCACGGTTTATTTCGTCAATGATAAACACATAGTTCTTATTGGGTTCTTTTTTGAACGATGCTTTTACAGATTTGCCCCTGGATTCAAAAATCTTTTTGCAGATACTGTGTTCATAGGAGTGCTGCTGGGTGTTGTGATTTTTCCCAAAAAAGTTTCGGACATCTTTGACAGCTTCAAATTTCTGCCCGGAAACCACCAACCGCCTGAGTTCGTCAGTTTTAATGCTCAATGTTTGTGTGACTTCGTTGCCGGGGATATAAATAAACACATGATGTTCATCATAGGACGTAATGGTAAATTTATTTCCGTTTACCGTTTCTAACTGCTCAGCCGACTCTTGATACTTTTCAAGAAAATCATAGAGTCTATCCTCGGCAGATAGTTCCTTTTCTATTTCTGCCGTACTCTTTTGGGCATTTTCAAAATTCTTTCTTGCCCGATCCACAAACTCCTTAAAAATGCCGTTTCGTAATTCAAAACCCAATACTCCGTTTTTTTCTATGGGTCGCAGACCTTCCACAAAATCAGAATAATCATAACTGGGATGAAACTGCACAAAGGCTACCTGTTGCTTTTCCTCTTCGGAAAGTTCGCTGTACTTGGACTTTGTGCCGTTACTCACAATATCGGCGGCAATCGCTTTCGCCAGATAGGACTTACCGGTACCGGGTGCACCTCTAAAGATAGTGTTCTTGGAAGCCATAACGATCTTTGAATAGGCAGCTACCTGCGCAGATCTCTGCCCCTGTTCAGAAGGGGTGTCGCTTTTTGCACGCTTCTCGTTGTTCCAGTTAAACTTTAGGGACAAATATTCCTCAACCTGTTTCTGTGTTTCTTCGGATGTCAGATTGCTCTTTATATATTTTTCAAATGCTTCCTTCGTAGCAACCAAAAAATTTTCAGTTTTCCCGAACAACTGGGGATCAATACCCAATTCGTCCAGTTCTTCCTTTGTCTGATCTAAGGCAAGTTTGAACACGGTGTGATAGAAGCTGACACCATCCAGGCCGTACTCCCTGGCCTTTTCGGAAAACATTTTTGCGTTTTCATACCAGTTGTTGCTGGTAGTCAGTCCCAGTCGAACAAAAATTCTGTTTATCCAATCCGGTATTAACATCAACATGAATTTATCCGGATACAGGATCGTTAGATATTTCTTCAGCCAGTTCTGATTGTCGGGAAGGTTTTCTTTTTGTAACAGCGCAAGGACATCCACAGCATTGGTTTGATCTTCAATTTGTTCAACCACGGCTACCAAAGAATTTCTGATGTTGTCGGCAATTTCGATGGCTTCGCTCTCACTAATGAATGTTCGGTATTTCCGCCATCTATACTCGTTGTTGCAATTCAGCACTTTATTGGTATCGTTGTTGACAGCTGCTTTACCAAAATAATTGTGTAATTTGGACTTGTGTTCCATCGAATAAGCTAAACTTAATTCGTTTTGTTCTTTTTTTCCAAAGAGAAACTCCAGCAGATCTTTACCCTTTGCAAATTTCTTCAATGCCTCTGGTCCGTAAAGCTCCCGGAACGCTTCTGATGTCATATGGTTTTTCGCGTTTTCAGGAATATAGTTGTTTTCCGCAATGGTTTTTTGAATTGCCTCTGGAGAAAATACAGCAGACATATAAAAAGCCCCCTTGTTATTTTGTAAGAGGATTACTCTTTTTGTTATACTTTACCATATTGTGACACCTTTTGCAACACGAAATCCCCGCCGATTGCTCGGCGAGGATTCTTTATTGGGTTAATCGAATTAGCACTTGATAGCAGCCTGTGCTGCTGACAGCAAAAGAGGGAAATTAATCAAAAGTCCGTATTTTGAATTCTCCACAACCGCGTATCGCATCGCGAGATATTATGGTGTCTTTTGCAACCTCAATAGTTTTTAAATTCTCGCAGTACAATACTGAATTAAAACCTAATTCCTTTGTGTTTTTAGAAAATTTAATTCGTTCCAACTTATTACAGTTCATCACTTGGCTCATATTGGTCATAGAGTCAGGGAAGGAGACCTCGAATATTTGATGGTTTCCAGAAATGGCGTTGTTTCCTATATATTCAATCGTATTTGAGAAAATAACCTCTTTTAATGCAGTACAACCACCACATAGCCATGTGTTGACTGTTTTTACTCCGTTTTCAAAAACCACCCTTTCTAAACGATTGCAATATGCAAAAACATGATGTCCAAGAGATAAAACGTTGCCATCAATAAGCACTGTTTTTATGGACGGGTTAAAGCAAAAAGCGTAGTCATCAATACTAGTAACGCAGGGGGGAATAACTATATTCTTTTCTGTTCCAACATAACGAAGTAATTTACCGTCTTCGTTTATTATAAAGCCTCTTTTGGCCTCCTCAACGAATAATCCTGCATTATCCCACAGTATTTCGACATTACAATGGAGTAGCGAATCCGTCTTTAAAGGACATTTTTCTCCATCTAAATATATGTATTTTAAATTTGTGCAATACGAAAATGCAAAAGAACTAACCTTCTTAACCGAGGCGGGTATCTTAATACTTTGTAATTTATCGCATTTTTTAAAAGCGGACATACAAATTCTTTTAACTGTATTTGGAATTTTAACCGTTTTCAAGGAACGACAATATTGAAAGAGTCCTGGGGCAATAGAAGTTATAAAAGGTAAAGTTATGTTTTCCAATGATATACACTTGTAAAAACACTTATCTCGAAGGAGCATTTTCTTTTTTGGGAAAGCTACGGTTTTTAAATTAGTGCAATCAGCAAAAGCCCAACTTCCAACTTCTTCAAGTTCATCGTTGAGCACAATATGAACAATATCTTTGTTGTTTTGAAAAGCTCTTCTCGCTATTCTAACAACACCTTTGGGAATTTTTATATTTTTAGAATCGCCTAAATAAGACAATAGTATTCCGTTTTCGATTTTATATTCTTCCATCTGTTTTTTCACCCCTTTAATACATTATATCACACCTTGTGTCCAATAAAAAGGACTTTGCAAAAAGAAATCCGCCCGAAGAAGTTCGGGCGGATAATTTGCTTTATAAATCTAATTACTTAGATTCTTTGATAGCAGCTTGTGGTGCAGTATGCAAAAGAGGGAAATTATATCCTTGTTATTTCTCTCCCCAAATTGCAAGGACTGTTCCATCAGATTTTATAATCACATCATATGCGCCACCCATCATAAGAGGTGCAAGATGATATGTACGAATATAATACGCATCGTTTTCAGCATCATATTGAACGGAACAACCCATCCATTCCAAAATACCACCATCGGAATTTTCAAACCTGTCGGCAATGGCGTTCTTTCCTGCACTTGCAGCGGATTTATAGTCATCAATTTTTCCATAATTAATTTCGGTCTGGAAATTAACATTTTCCATCTCTCCTTGGAACTCATTTATTGAAAAATCACCTGTAAATCTTGGAGCAGTAAACGCGAAGTAAAGGACGATAAACAGAACCAATACAGCAAATACAATTGAACTAATTACTATTATGGCTTTTTTCATCATAATCACTCCTTTATTTTATTATAGCATATTTTAGAAAGATTGTAAACAGATACAAAAAATCCCGCCGATTGCTCGGCGGGATTTTGTTATGCGCTATAAATCTGACTATTCAGATTAGCCCTTGATGGCAGCCTGGGCGGCGGCCAGACGGGCGATGGGAACACGGAAGGGAGAGCAGGAAACATAGTCCAGGCCGATCTTGTGGCAGAATTCCACAGATACGGGGTCGCCGCCGTGCTCACCGCAGATACCGTAGTGCAGGTTCTTGCCGCTGGCCTTGCCCTTGGCAACAGCCATTTCCATCAGCATACCAACACCGGTCTGATCCAGCTTAGCGAAGGGATCGTTCTCGTAGATCTTGCTGTCATAGTAAGCATTCAGGAACTTGCCTGCATCGTCACGGCTGAAGCCGAAGGTCATCTGGGTCAGGTCGTT
>JAZRRA010000028.1:0-7358 GCA_045650305.1 Faecousia sp. | reverse complement strand
TGTACATCAGCTCGCACTGACCCACTGCCGCTGCCGCCTGCTTACCGGGCATATCCTCGGGACGCCCCTGAAGACCCAATTTCCCTACGCCCATACCGATAGCACCGGAGGAAACCAGCACAATTTCATGCCCTGCATTTTTCAGGTCACTAAGTACCTTGCAAAGCAGCTCCACACGACGAATATTCAGCCGTCCACCGGCATGTGCCAAAGTGGATGTTCCAACTTTAATAACAATTCTCATAATGCATCCCTCTATTTGCATAATTATTAAAATTGTACAACATTCGACGCAGTAAATCAATAGTCGAACGGGATAAAAATCCTAAAAAGAATATCATCCTGAGTGTAGATACCCCACAACCAAAGATATGCCATAAAACAGCGTAAATTCTTCGGCAGGCTTTCACACTCAGAATGACACCAATCGGATAAAAATTATACCAAAACAGAATCGTACAATGCTTCCACGGAATCGCCAAACACCTGCTTATCATAATGCATGGCATTTTCCCGGCTTTTTGTGAAAGCATCTTTTCGCCACTGGGCGTTTTCCAGAATAAAAGACAATTTTTCCATAAAGGAATCCTCATCCACAAAGGTAAATCCGTTTTCCCCGGGGATCAGCACATCCTGCAAACAAGGATCTTCTCTGCACAAAAGGGGTAACCCGTTGGCAGATGCCTCAATGAAGGTCAGTCCCTGGGTTTCACTGGTGGATGCACCCACAAACAGATCTCCCATCTTATAATACCGATGCACCTGAGAAGGGCTGACCATACCGGTAAAAATCACATGATCCCCGATGGAAAGTTCCTCACTTAACTGCTCCAAATGAACCTTTGCAGGACCGTCGCCTACGATCAAGAATACCAAATTCTCATATTTTTGAATGGCTTTTGCAAACAGTCGCAGCAATTCATCAATATTCTTCTCCGTACCCAATCTTCCTAAATTTAAAAGAACAAACTGATCGTCTGTGATCCCCAATTGCTTCCGCCCCTCACTACGCTCCTGCGGAGAGATCAATTGCAGATGGTCACCCAGGGAAATACCGCTGGGAATCACACGAATGGGATTTTTCAGTCCGTAATCCTTCAGTACATCCTCCACCTTTTTTGTAGGTGCAATCACCTGCTTCACCTTTTTCAGCCGCTTTTTGGAGAACATCTCGATGGCAGGTCTGCTCAGGCTCTTAATGGGAAGAAGATATGTAAAATACTGCTCATAAAGGGTATGGTAGGTATGTACGATGGGGGCATTGGTGCATTTGGAAATCCGCAGGGCAAACTGGAATGTGAAAAACTCGCACTGACTGTGGATCACATCCGGCTTCCAACGAATCAGCTCCTTAATGAGCTTATGCCGATAGGAAGTGGGCATCCGGACATCCGGGTACACCTTCTCCAAAGAAACGGATCGGATATAATACACATCCCCCTCCTTCCGGCTTTTTTGTGTTTCCGAAAGGGTCAGGATCTTCACCTCATGACCGTCTTTTCTCAGCTCATCGCAAAGATTTTTCACAGAGGTCACAACACCGTTGGTATCCACAGTATATAAATCGGTTGTGATCAGGATTTTCATAGCTGACACCCTCTTTTCAATGAGATAATTTTATTTTCATCCATTTTCCACCATTTGTCAAGCCGAAAAAAATCCGGAGCCTTATAAAAGACTCCGGATATAGAAAAATCAGCCGTTGGAATACTCCACTTCCCCCAATACTGCACCCTGGGTTTTAAACAGATTGCTGATGGAATCCCCTTCATCCACACTTTCAAAAGTATAGATCACACCGGGTTCCAGTCGGATCAGCACCTGATCACGGGCATAGTCCACCTGATAACCCTCTACGGGAATATTCAGCTTGCCGAACTTTCTGCCGTAGAGAGGGATGATGACAGTTTCATTCTGCCATGTGAAAATATAACCCTTCTCATTCTGCTCCCAGGGATAGTACACCACCGTATTGCCATTGATGGATCTGCCGTTGATATTGCCGTGATCATCCACCAATTTCCAGTTGCCGATGGATTCAAATACCGGGTGGCCATCCGGTTTATTCACCGTAAACTGCAAAAGATTTCCCAGAGGCTTATAGTCCCGGTCGTCCAAAGGACGGTCATGGTATGTAAGGGTATAATAGTTGGAAGGAATGGAGAAGATCGCAGCACTGATATAATGATGCTTTGCCCAATCCGTCAGCATCAATGCACCGTCGGAGTCGATCAAAAGATCCGGGCAGGCATTGGTTGCCAATCTGGCACGGTATTCCTTCTCGATCGTACCGGCATGGGTATCGTGCATACGGTTTTGGTCAATGAGATGCTCAAAGCGAGGCTCTGTCACAGAACAATTGACCAGTGCATCGGCTTTCACACTTTTTGCCGCCTTATAGAAGGTTTCATAGAAGATCTTGATCTCCCGGATTCCCAAACCCTTTTCCGGATGACGGTAAGGACCGGTCTTGGCAGGATCCCGGAACATACCGATATAGTCCATCTTCACGCCGTCGAAATTATACTCCCCTTCTCCGTCGCCAAAAAGAACCTGGCAAACTTCCCGGAAGTACTGCTCAATATTATCACTGGTCATATCCAGCATATAACTGCCGGGAACACCCAAAGGCTCCACATAGGTTTCAGAAAGCACGTCAAGCTTTTGACTTCTGGTAACAAAACCATTATTGGTATTGTCAAAAATCGGGGTGACCCAGGCGATCACATGATGGCCTCTTCCGTGCATTTCTTCCACGAAATCCCGCATATTGCCAAACCGTGCCTCGTCAACCTTGGGATCTAAGGCAAAATGGAGCTGCCAGAAAGCATCCAGCACGATGTTCATGTGCCGGATTCCCCACTTCTGCTCAGCGGTATCCACCAGCATACGAACCCAATCCGCATTGAATCGGGGATCATTCATCTTCACATCGGGAAGGAGCAAAGTGGAAAGCTCATCGCCGTAGGTACATACAAGGGGATCACGCCACCAGGCAGGCAGTTGGGAAAGCGGCTTCTTTGAGGGGGTAAACAGACCGTAATCCAACAGCTTCCGGCGGAAAAGTGCCATGCTGTCCCAGTCTGTTTCCGGGAAGGTGATCAAAAGTCTGGGCATTTTGTAGGTGGTTTTCGCAGCGATCACCTTATTTCCGCCACAGCTTTCTGCCAAAACAGACAGATCCTCCTTCAGCTTATACTGATAGCTGTCAGGCAGATCCAAAAGGCCAAAGGCTACCCACCCCTGAGCGTTACCCAGGGTGAAATTCAGCATGGTGGGATAGAAATAACCGTTTAAGGAACAGTCGGGAAGATTTTTGAAAAAATCCATGTTATGACAGTTATTTCTTCTGGGCTGGGAGGTAAGTGCCCGGTCAAAATGACCGATCCGCATACCACCTGCCTGATCTTTAAAATAGCAGGCTTCGTAAATGGGAGTATCTTCTTTGCAATTTAGTGCAAAGCCCACCTCGATACAATCATCCTGCAAAATCACTGTCATTCGGGCGTCACTGCCGGCAAATTCCAAAACATTCCCCTTTTGACCTACAAATTCCGGGGCATATACCTGCTCATTTACAGAACAAGCCACCGGTACAGAAAACCAATATTCCCCGTTTTTTTGAAATCTAAGACAATGGGATTTTTGATCATAGGATGCCTGATACATTCCAAACACCTTCCTTTTATACTGATAAAACTATCATAAGCGGAAATAGGAAAATGTCAAGAAAGAAACCGTCTTATATTTTGTCCATTTGTTCTCTTTTTTTGTCTGCTTATAAAGAATCTGCACCCTCCAATAGAGAGGGTGCAGACGATTATATAAACTTCTTAGCCTCGCAATAAATGCAACGACATTCCTTGGTTTGTGCATTGACCAGACGGAATTTATGGGCAAGCTCCTGCTCAGTGGAAGTAATGCAGCGGGGATTGGTACATTTCAAATTCCCAACGATCACTTCGTTGTCAGCAGGTTTTTCCCAGCCATTTGCAGAATCCGCCAACAGCTTCAGGATCAAAGCCTTCCGCATCAGCTTGCCGTTCAGTGCCTGACGGAAATAAGCGGCTCTTTCGTCGGAATCCACCTTCACGCTGATCTCATTGACACGGGGCAGCGGATGGAGAACACGCATGGTATCCTTGGCATTTACCATCTTTTCCGGGGTCAGGATGTAGCTGTCCTTCAGCCGTTCATAATCCTCGTTACGGTCGAATCGCTCCTGCTGGATCCGGGTCATGTACAATACATCCAACTGGGGAATGGCCTCCTCCAAAGACTCAGTTTCCACATAGCTCATGCCGTTTTTATCCAAAACTTCTTTCTTCATGTAGCCGGGAAGCTGCAATTCCTGGGGAGAGATCAATACGATCTTCACATTCTCATATCGGGTCAAGGCAGAAATGAGAGAATGGACGGTTCTGCCATGCATCAGGTCACCACAGCAGCCCACGGTCAGATTATCAAAACGACCGATCTCCCGATAGATGGTCAAAAGATCAGCCAGTGTCTGGGTAGGATGGCAGTGACCGCCGTCACCGGCGTTGATCACCGGTACTGTCGCATTTTCCGATGCAACATAGGGCGCACCTTCCTTGGGATGGCGAATGGCCATAATGTCTGCATAGCAGGAAAGTACCTTTGCGGTATCTGCCATGCTTTCACCCTTGCTGGCAGAGGAAGAACCGGCATCACTAAAACCGATCACATTGCCACCTAATTCCATCATCGCCGCCTCAAAACTCAGTCGGGTACGGGTGGAAGGTTCAAAGAACAAGGTAGCCAGGATCTTTCCCTTGCAGGCATCGGAATATTTTTCAGGATGTTCGCCAATGTCAGAGGCAACGCACAAAAGGTCGTACAGTTCCTCCACGGAAAAATCCGTAATATCAATCAGACTTCTCATGATTTCGCACCATTTACAGCAAGATAGTTCTTGATTCTTGCGACATTTTCGGCGTTAGCCTCGTCTTCTTCCAAATACTCGATGATGTCATAGACATCCACAACAGAGTAAACGGGGAAACCAAATTCCTCTTCAACCTCTGCCATGGCGGACTTTTCGCCCTTGCCCTTTTCCTTGCGGTCAACCATCACAAAGGTAGCGGCAACCTTTACGCCATGAAGGGCAGAAAGATTTTCCATACTTTCCCGAATGGCCGTACCGGCGGTGATCACATCTTCCACGATGACCACTTCTTCCCCTTCGGAAGGTACATAACCCACAAACACGCCGCCTTCGCCATGATCCTTGGCTTCCTTACGGTTAAAGAAGAAAGGCACATCCAGGCCGGTCTTGGAGAGGGCGACTGCGGAAGATACGGCAATGGAAATGCCCTTATAGGCAGGTCCGTACAGAACGGTACGCTTATTGCCGATCTTTTCATAATAAGCCTTGGCATAAAATTCGCCCAATTTTGCGATCTGGTCACCGGTCTTAATGTCACCGGCATTGATAAAATAGGGGATCTTTCGACCACTCTTGGCGGTAAAATCGCCAAATTTCAGCACACCTGCACTCTGCAGGAAGGAAATAAACTCTCTTTTATAGCTTTCCATATTTCTCTCTCCTTAATCGCAAAATTCCGCAACACAACGCTCATAAGCTGCTACGGGATCCGCCGCGGCAGTAATGGGACGACCTACCACAATATAGTCAGAACCGATCAATTTTGCCTGAGCGGGCGTCATCACACGCTTCTGATCCCCCACTTCCCCATCGGCAAAACGAACACCGGGGGTGACAGTCAGGAAATCACTGCCGCAGGTTTCATGGACCTTACCTGCCTCCAACGGAGAACAGACAATACCGTCAAGACCGGCATTTTTGGCTGTCTTAGCATAGTGCATAACCACCTGATCAATAGGCTCACGGATCAAAATATCCCGTTCCATGCTCTCCTGATCGGTGGATGTGAGCTGAGTAACCGCGATGAGCAAAGGACGACTGCCGTCAGGACGGGTCAAGCCCTCCAATGCACCTTCCATCATAGCGGTTGTGCCGGCAGCATGGAGATTGCAAATATCCACATCCAAATTGGAAAGAACAGCCATCGCCTTCTTCACCGTATTGGGAATGTCGTGCAATTTCAGGTCCAGGAAGATTTTATGACCTCTTTCCTTGATGGCACGGACAATAGCAGGACCTTCTGCATAAAAAAGCTCCATACCGATCTTCACAAAAGGCTTTCTGCCGGTGAATTGATCCAAAAACGCAAAAACTTGCTCTGCACCGGAAAAGTCGCAGGCAACAATGACATCCTTACCCATTTTTAACGCCTCCTATAATCTCTTCTAAGCTTTCAATCTTATATTTTTCCATCACACGGGGTAAATCTTCAATAATTTCCTTACAAATATAGGGATTTACCAAATTGGCTGCACCAACTTCCACCGCGGTAGCACCGGCCAGCATCATTTCCACCACATCTTCCGCAGAGGAAACGCCGCCCATGCCCACAACGGGGATCTTCACTGCACTCGCGACCTGATAGACCATCCGAACTGCTACGGGGAAAATGGCAGGGCCGGAGAAACCGCCCATTTTATTGGCAATAATAGGCTTTCTGCTTCGCAGATCGATCCGCATACCCAACATGGTATTGATCAAACTGATACCGTCTGCAGCTGCATCCTCGCAGGCTTTGGCAATGGCCACAATATCCGTCACATTGGGAGAAAGTTTTACGATCACCGGCTTGGTAGTCACCTTTTTCACCGCCGCCGTAACCTGGGCCGCTGCCTTAGGGTCTGTACCGAAACTCATGCCGCCACCATGAACATTGGGACAGCTTACATTTACTTCCAGCCAGCCAACCTGCTCCTGAGCATCCAAAAGGCGGCAGGTATAGGCATAATCTTCCACCGCAAAACCGCTGACATTGGCCATCACCGGCTTGTGGAAGCACTGTTTCAGCTTAGGCAGTTCCTCTGCGATGACCTTTTCCACACCGGGATTTTGCAGGCCAACCGCATTGATCATACCGGATGTACATTCTGCAATTCTGGGGGTGGGATTTCCGAAACGGGGATCTTTTGTAGTGCCTTTAAAGGAGAAAGTTCCCAGCTCGTTAATATCATAAAGATCTGCATACTCATAGCCGTATCCGAATGTACCGGAGGCAGGAATCACCGGGTTATCCAACTCAATTCCGCACAGATTTACGCTCAGCTTTCCCACAAAATCTCCTCCTTTTCCATCACGGGACCTTCCTTACAGATCCGCTTATAGCCGGTTAAAGTCTTGCAGGAGCAGCCCATGCAAGCACCGAAGCCACAGCCCATTCTCTTTTCAAAGCTCATTTGACCGGAGGTTTTGGAAGCCTGATAAACGGCCTTCAGCATAGGTTCAGGACCGC
>JAZRRA010000027.1:0-1737 GCA_045650305.1 Faecousia sp. | reverse complement strand
AAGCTGATTTATACACGGTGGATATATCTTGATTGCATTGCGCAGGTTCACGGAGCGCAGATTTTTTCTGAGCTGCACTGGGATTTGATCGATCAGTATATTGCCGCTGCCGCGGACGTGGGCATTAATATGATGCTGGTTCCTGTCCACACACCACCTCTTGACACGGAGATCGGCACGGCAAGACCTTGCGTACAGCTTGTGGATATTGAAAAAACAGGAGATACCTATACATTTGACTTTACCCGGTTTCGGCGTTATATTTCCATTTGCAAAAAACACGGTATCCACTACTATGAGATTGCCCATATGTTCTCTCAGTGGGGCGCAAAGAGCGCACCAAATATTATGGTTTCAGAAAACGGCAAGGCAGAATACCGTTTTGGCTGGCATGTGGCAGCTAATGACCCGGAATATATTTCTTTCCTGAAGCAGTATATTGTTGCCATTTATTGTGCGCTGGAAAAAGAAGGGATCAGCGAAAATACTTATTTCCATATTTCAGATGAACCGAGCCTTGATACTATGCAGGCCTATAAAACCGCGGCGGAAATCATTCGCCCTCTCATAGGAAATAGCAAGACCTATGATGCCAACTCCGATTATGCGTTTTATGAGAAGGGACTCATCGAATGTCCGGTAACCAGTATCCATAATATCCACACGTTTTTGCAGCACGATATTCCAAATCAGTGGCTGTACTACTGCAGTTCACCGCAAACCGTCTATTCCAATGTGTTTATGGCAATGCCTTCCTATCGGACGCGCATTTTGGGCTTTTTGCTTTACAAATACAATATCAAAGGCTTTCTACATTGGGGCTTTAATTTTTATAATAACTGCCGTTCTGTTTATGCCATCAATCCCTATGTAACCACCTCAGGCGACGGCGCATGGCCCTCCGGCGATCCCTTTATCGTCTATCCGGGTAAAAACTGCGTGTACACGTCTATCAGAGGCGAAGTGACATACGAGGCTGTTCAGGATATGAATATTTGCTTTGCCCTTGAGGGGGTCATTGGCAGGGATAAGGTTGTCCAAATGATCGATGAAGCAGCCGGCGGGAATCTACGGTTTGATGCTTATCCCAAAAACAATGAATTTATAGAAGCCCTTCGGCAGAAAATGATCCAAAGAATCGCACAATAAAAATACCATATTGATGGTCTCCAATGTGGTACCGACCTACTTTCAGATCTATATCACTCAGAAAACACCAATTTTAATGCAACATTGGCGTCAAAATTGGTGTCAAATGAAATTTGATATGTTCCATTTTGTACTAAAAAGTTAGAAAAATCCCGGTATTCGTAGTGAATACCGGGTATTTTTATGGTTGCGGAGGCAGGACTCGAACCTACGACCTCCGGGTTATGAGCCCGACGAGCTACCAACTGCTCTACTCCGCGATATGGGGTGCGCTCTGCTGGGTGCTTGTGTATTGTAGCACGGCAGAGCGTATTTGTCAACCCCTATTTCCTGTCGGATCCCAGCAGTATCTGTCGATAGCCCATTTTATTTTTTCTTTTTCAGATGGGTAAGGATATAGGCAAGGTAGCCGATCACCAGAGCGGTCATGTTCAGGATCACATCATCCACATCAAAGCTTCCCAGCAGAGTCAGCAGTTGGGTCACCTCAATCACCAAAATGGCTCCCAGGCAGGTAAAGAAAAAGCAGAAGAAATTCCGGTATCGCTTCCAGATATGGGGAAGCAGCCATCCTGGTGGGATGAACAG
>JAZRRA010000026.1:0-5872 GCA_045650305.1 Faecousia sp. | reverse complement strand
GCTGTAAAATTGCGATTGCCGCAGGCAATAACATGATATTTTCTTGCGAAAATCCGGAAAATGCAAACATTTTCCGGTGGGAGGGTCAAGACCCTCCCCTACGATGTGGTATATTATAATCGTAAGATAAACACAAATTTACCTTTTTATTGGAAAAATTAACAATTGGCAGGGTTCATGTACCGGGAGACTTGTTTTTTCCGTCTTTGCAGACCGATCAGCAGGCAGATTCCCAGCACGATCACCGTGACGATCCAGGAAATAGGGAACATAAGCAACAGCCCATCCAAGGTATGATAGACCTTGAAAATCGTATAGATCCACACCACACGCAAAACGCAGGCACCGGAAACTGTACCCACCATAGGCGTGACCGAATAACCCATGCCACGCAAAGAGCCGGACAGCACATTCATAATACCGCAAATGAAGTAAAACAGTCCCACATAGCTGATACGGATGATGCCATACTGCACCGCCTGACTTCCCTTTTGCAGATAAAGTCCCAGCAGTTGGGGTGCAAATACCCAGGCAAGGGTTCCCATGGTAATGCCTACCACAAACACGCAGGCCAGGGAGATCCAGATAATTTTGCCTACATTTTTATATTTGCCGGCACCGGAATTTTGTCCCACAAAAGTGGTAACCGATTGGTTCAAAGAATCCATACCCACATAAATAAAGCCCTCGATGTTGGATGCGGCAGAAAAACCGTTGTTGATGGCTTCCACATTGAAGGAATTGACCGCAGACTGGACAATCACATTGGAAACCGCAAACAGAGAGCTTTGCAAACCGGCCGGTATACCGATGGCTAAGATCCGGGACAACGCACCCATATCGATCCGCATTTTTTTCAGGAACAGTCGGCAGGCATCGTCCCGTTTCATCAATTTCCGCAACACCAGCACACAGGATAAGGTCTGGGATATGATGGTAGCCAATGCCACGCCTGCCACATTCATGTGCAGCACCAGCACAAAAAACACATTCAAAACCACATTGAGGACACCGGCAATAGTCAGGTAAATCAGGGGACTTTTGGTATCGCCTGCAGAACGCAAAATGGCTGTACCAAAATTATAAAGCAGCATAGGAATACTGCCTGCAAAGTAAATTTGCATATACAGCGTCGCCGCCGGCAGCAGATTCACCGGCGTAGCCATCAGTTCCAAACACCACCGTGCCAGGAAAATACCTGCCACAGTCAAAACACCGCCACCTACCAAGGCCGCAGGTATGGAAGTATGGACCGTCTTATGCACCTGATCATCCTGCCTTGCTCCGATATTTCGTGCAACACAAACACCGGCGCCCATAGCAAGACCCGTAAACAGACTGACCAGCATATTGATCAGCGATCCGGTGGCACCTACCGCACCCACATTGTCCTCACCGGTAAATTGCCCCAATATCATCAGGTCGGCTGCATTGAACAGCAGCTGCAAAATAGCCGTCAAAACAACGGGAATGGTATAAACAATGATCTTTCGCAAAAACGGGCCTTCACAAAGGTCCTCACGGATTCGTTTTTCTCGCTTCAGCAAAAAAATCGCCCTCTTTCATAATGTCCAAGGCACCTATAATAGGAAAGGGTGAACGCCCTTCGACGCTCACCCTAACTATACCGCTTTTTCTTTAAATTGCAATAGGATTTAAAAATTTTTTATTCTTCTTTCAGAAAGCTGAATTTGCCCATCATGCCGATCTTATCGGGGGTATGCTGGGGCAGCTGGTAGATGTCATGGCCGGGGAAATCGTTACCCTCCACCAGGCAAGGGCCGTCCGGTGTAAAGGCCACATCCCAACCGATATAGCCCATCTGGGGGACTTCCTTTGCCGCCTTCATAGCAAGTTCCATAGCCTCCTGCCAGTAGGGGAATTGGAAACCTTTAATGGCCGTGCCGGTCATGGGATGGATCTCATAAAGATTTTTCTGCTTATCAATGGCACGATCCTTTACGATACCGGTGTTTTCATCCACCGGTGCCACCATGCCGCCGTTATTGAAGTTATCCACATGCTTGCCACCGTTACCGATACGGAAATAGGTACAGATCAAATGCACCTGCCCATTATGGTTCACAGTCACGGTACGAACCGTATTGATGGCATGGGGATAAATGGCACTGACCGCCTCATGCTGAACGAGCAGCTGCTCCAATTCATACTGAACACCCAAACCCTTTAAATAGGCATAGCACTGCTCTGCACCGCCTTTTTCCTGGACTTTAATTTTCTCCACGCCCCGACCGCAGCAGCCGTCCAGGGGCTTTGCGATCAGCACATCATGGCGACGGATAAAATCGAGAACCTGCTCCCGGTTGTCTTCCTCCATCAGGATCCATTCCCGTTTGATATAATCGCCGAAACGGCCGTTAAAGGCGGCCTTATCCGTAAAATACTTGCCATAGGTCATGTCGTTATATTTTTTCACCAGGGCATTGTTACGGCCACGGGTCAAGTAGGTATCTCTCTGCTCCGGGGTCAAATTGTACATTTCAAACAGATCATAGTCCATGTAGCCTGCACCGTAATTGACCGCACAATCCTTCATATCCCGAAAGATCTTCAGCCGTCCCATACCCGTCTTTTTATGGATGGAATTGATCTTTTTCAGCATAGCACCATAGTCCATGTGCATCAGCCGTCCCAATACATACTTAATATCCTTCATTTTCTTTTTCCTTTCCGCTTTTGCACCGCTTTTTGTAATTTCAGGGCAATATCCCGCAATTCATCCCCGTCTGCTTTACACGCTTTACGATCGTAGGTCAAAAGGCCGTTGATCTCGTCCTCCACATCGGACACCTGCGTATAAATAGCGGCACACAGTCCCTTTTCTGCCCCGGGCAGGATTTTTTCCTTATATAGCTTTTGCAGATCTCTATTAAAGCTTTCCATGCTTTCACAAGTTTTATAGCCGTAGGCTTTCTCCGGATTGAACAGATGACCCGGCATGGCATAGCAGTAACCGCCAAACTCACTGAGAACCAAAGGCTTTTGGCAGGCCTTCAATTTTTTCCAGGAACCGAAATAGATATGCAAGCTCTCCACATCGGATTTCTTCTGCCGGAACCAGCCGGAAGTGGCATCGATAAAGCGACTGCTATCCAGCGTTTTCATGGTTTCATAGACCCGGTCACTGTCAAACTGACCCCAGCCTTCGTTAAAAATCGTCCAGCAGCAAATGCAGGGATGGTTTTTCAGTTGCATCACCGTTTCCGTCATACCTGCCAAAAACGCCTTTCGGGTGGCTTTATCCCGATGCAAATGAACATCGGAAATTTTTTGCACACCCACCGTTGGCAAGGCCGTATCCCGGAAAAAACTGTAATCTCCGTTGTTGACCATATCCTGAAATACAATCATACCGTAACGGTCGCAATCGTAATAGAACTGTTCCGGCTCCACCTTGATATGCTTACGGAGGGTATTAAAGCCCAATGCTTTCATGGCAAAAATATCTCTTTGGAAACCGGTGGACTCCGCCGGGGTATAAATACCGTCCGGCCAGTAGCCCTGATCCAAAAGTCCGTGGAAGAAATAGGGCTTGCCGTTCAGGCACAGTCGGGGATAGCCACCCCAGTTTTTGATACTCAAACTGCGGAGGGCAAAATAGCTTTCCACCCGATCGGATTGGGTTTGCACAGCAAAGCGGTAAAGATAGGGCGTTTCCGGGCTCCACAATTTCGGCGTTTCCGGTGCAATTTCCACCTTGCCGTTTTGCAGGATATATTCCCGATCCTCCAAAATAACTTTGCCGGAAAGGGGCGGTGTCAAAGTGATGATCGCCTTTTCTCCGTCAGCCTCAATATCCAGCTTTTCAATATATTGGCTTGCCACGCTTTCCAGCCACACTGTCTGCCAAATACCGGATACCGGGGTGTACCACATACCGCCACGGGTCAAGGTCTGCTTACCATAAGGCAGCACATGACTTCGCAGGTCGTCCATACAGCGGACCACCAATTCATTTTCTTCCCGGAGAAAATCCGTAATATCTACGGTAAATGCACCGTAACCGCCGGTGTGCATGCCTGCTTTTTTACCGTTTACAAACACCGTTGCCACCTGATCCACCGCACCGAAGTGCAAAAGCACCCGATCCTTGCGAAAATCAGGGGGCAAAACCAGTTTTCTGCGGTAAAACAGAAAATATCCGTCAGGATAATGCTCCTTGATACCGGATAAGCTGCTTTCCGGGCAGAAAGGCACTAAAATCTGCTTATCATAAGCAGCCGGTAACGCACCATCTTCCTGCACCGCAAAATCCCACGTGCCATTCAGATTCAGGTAGCTTTCTCGTTTCATTTGGGGACGGGGATAGGCTTCCCAGGGTGTTTCCGGAACACACTCCCCCTCCACCGTATATAGATCCATCAGCATGATGTTATCCTCTCTTTTCTTTCTTCAGGTTGTGCAGCAGCGGAATCAGGGTAACAAAAATCAAAATTGCTGCCACAAAGGCTGCCAGGAAGATATTGGCATTGGGCAAAAATACCTCTCTGCCGTCGCTGTCGATAATGGTTTGGGCATTTTTCAGCACTGCCGCACCAATGGCAGGGCCGATAATACCGGGCAAAAGCACCTGGCATACGATTCTCTGTCCCTGGAACATACCGGCTTTATTTTCCGGGGTATTATCCCGGATCATAGCACCGAATACCGCCATGCCGGAAAGATAGCCGCACAGCATCAGTACTGTTCCCACAAATACCAATGCCGTATTCCGGAACAGATACAAAAGTACATAGCCCGTTAAAAGCAATCCCAGTGTGGGGAAAATTGCCATACCGAAGCCATGGCGGTCATAAACCTTGCCATAAACAGCAGTGAAAACCGCTGCTAAAACAATGGCAGGTGCAAACACGAATACATAATCGGTCATACCCAGGCTTTTTTCGTAATACAAAATCAGGTAGGGCATAAAAATATTGATAGAGATACCGAAAGTCGCATAGCAAAGCAGTGTCCAATATAACTTAGGATTTGCCTTCACCACACCGGGGCGAAAACCGTAAATCAAATTTGTAAAGAACTTTTGATTTTCTGTGGTATCCACCTTCGGCTCCTGAATCAGGAAAAAGCCCAACACACCCAAAACCAATACGATACCGCCGATCACAAAGAAGATCACAGTCCAGCTTTGTGCCTTGCTTTGATCCAGACCCATAAAACCGCCAAACACAGCCAAAATGGCAACCAGGGGCATCATGGCATTGATACCCTCGGCACTGCCGCGGTTGGTTTCGTCGGTGGAGTCGGTCAGCCACGCATTAAAGCAGGCATCATTGGCCGCAGAACCAAAGAACGTCATAATGCAGTCCAGTGCGATCACAAGGGAAATACCGGCTGTGGCTGCACTGACGGTGGCAGGCACTATTTTGACCAAAAAATCTGTCCGAATCAAGCCAAAGCAAATGATGGAAATACCCCAGCACAGATAGCCACCGCAAATAAAGATCTTGCGTTTACCCAGCTTGTCGGAAAGAGATCCGATCAGCAAGGTAGTGACCGTAGCCGCAACGGAGGATGCTCCCACCATCCAGGATATTTGCTGTGCCGAAGCGGAAAACATATTGTAGATGAACACATTTAAGTACATATTCTCCACGACCCAGGCCACCTGACCCACCAGGGAGAATATAATCAGGGCAAGCCAAAATTTCGGGGATTTTTTCGTTGCCTTCATAAAAAATGCTCCTTATTTTGCAATTTATATTTACATTATCTTATATAATATCACAATCTTTCCCTATGGGCAAGTATAAACCAACGGCAACGGTAAATTTGTGTTTATCTTACGATTATAATATACCACATCGTAGGGGAGGGTCTTGACCCTCCCGCCGGAAAATGTTTGCATTTT
>JAZRRA010000025.1:0-3881 GCA_045650305.1 Faecousia sp. | reverse complement strand
GAAAAAAGTCCGACGGATGTCGGACTTTTTTACGATTATCAAGCCAATGTGGCGGCCATGACAGCCTTAATGGTGTGCATACGGTTTTCTGCCTCGTCAAAGACGATGGAGCGGTCACTTTCAAAGACTTCATCGGTCACTTCCATGCAGGAAATACCGAAACGGTCATAAATCTGCTTGCCGATGGTGGTTTCCACATCATGGAAAGCAGGCAAACAGTGCATGAAACGGCACTGAGGACCGGCAATGTTCATCAGTTCCATGGTGACACGGTAGGGAGAAAGCTCCGCGATCCGCTGCTGCCACACTTCATCCGGCTCACCCATGGATACCCAAACATCGGTATAGATCACATGGGCGTTTTCCACAGCCTTCTTCGGATCGGTAATGAACTCCAGCACTGCACCGGTTTCAGATGCGATGGCCTGACAAGTTTCGATCAGTGCCTTATCGGGGAAATAACTCTCCGGAGCACAAGCCACAAAATGCATACCCATCTTGGCACAGCCTACCATCAAAGAATTGCCCATATTATAGCGGGCATCACCGCAATATACCAGTTTCTTACCCTTCAAATCGCCAAAATGCTCCATAATGGTGAGAAAATCCGCTAAAATCTGGGTAGGATGGAATTCGTTGGTCAGGCCATTCCATACCGGAACGCCGGCATATTTTGCCAGTGCCTCCACAATATGCTGACCAAAGCCACGGTACTCAATACCATCATACATACGACCCAGCACACGGGCGGTATCGGGAATACTCTCCTTCTTGCCCATTTGAGAACCGGTGGGTCCCAAATAGGTGCAACCCATGCCCAAATCCGATGCAGCTACTTCAAAGGAGCAACGGGTACGGGTGCTGTCTTTTTCAAACAGCAGGACGATATTTTTACCTTCGCACAGCTTATGGGGGATTCCTGCCTTTTTCTTGGCCTTCAAATCCGCTGCCAAAGACAAAAGACCGGCGATTTCCTCTGTGGTCAGGTCCAATAATTTCAGAAAATTTCTGTTTTTCATGTTATCCCTCTTTACAAACAGATTTGATCACTTCCACAGCCTTACAAAGCTGCTCCATGGGAATATTCAAAGCAGGCAGCAATCGCACCTTGTCCTTCGCCGTCAGGCACAGAACGCCCTGCTCCATGCAGGCATTTACCACCTCTTTGGCAGGTTTTACCGTCTGAATACCGATCATAAGACCCATACCGCTGACAGCTTTCACGCCTTCGGCATCCTGCAAAGCAGAAAATACATACTCGCTCTTTTCCCGGACTTCCTGCAAAAAGCCATCGTCCAAACGATGGATGACGCTCAATGCACCGGCGGCACAAACCGGGTTGCCGCCATAGGTGGAACCGTGATCACCGGGGCCCAGCACATACTGGACTTTCTCACCCATCAGGCAAGCACCGATGGGAAGTCCGCCACCCAAACCCTTGGCTGTGGAAACAATGTCCGGGGTGATCCCAAACTGCATATAGCCATAGAGCTTGCCGGTACGACCGTTGCCGGTCTGAACCTCGTCGATGATCAGAGGAATATCCTGGTCACGGCATAGTTTTTCCGCTGCTTGGGCATATTCCTTCGTAAGAGGCAGAACGCCGCCTTCACCTTGCACACATTCCAGCATGATACCGGCAATCTTATTCTGTGCTACTGCATCCGCAAGAGCCTGAATATCATTGGCAGGCACATGGATGAAGCCGGGTGTCAAAGGCTGGAACAGCTTATGGAAATGATCCTGACCGGTCGCCGCCAGGGTGGTCAGTGTACGGCCATGGAAGCTATTGACTAAGGTGATCATGGTATAGCAGTCTGCACCCTTTTTTTCCGCAGAATACTTCCTTGCCACCTTAATGGCACATTCGTTAGCCTCTGCACCGGAATTGCCGAAAAACACTTTCTTCATACCGGTTTTTTCGCACAAGGCTTTTGCCAGCAACGCACAAGGTTCGGTATAATACAAATTGGAAGTATGTTGCAGTTTGGTCAGTTGCTCCGTAACCGCTTTTGTCCATACTTCATCCTGAAATCCGAAGCAGGTCACACCGATGCCGGAACCCATATCGATATATTCCTTGCCCTCCGTATCCGTGAGCACACTGCCTTTGCCGGACACAAATGCCACGGGGAAACGGCCGTATGTACCGGCTACATATTCCTGATCAATGGAAATAATACTCATAATTTAGCCTTTCGTAACCATAGTACCTGCACCTTCATCGGTGAGCAGTTCCATGAGAATAGAATGGGGAATACGGCCATCCATGATGGTTACATTTTCAACGCCTTCTTCCAAAGCCTTGATGCAGCAATCCACCTTGGGGATCATACCGCCGGAGATAATGCCCCGGTCGTAAAGCTTTTTGGCCTCGGATACCGTCAGCTGGGGAATCAGGGTGAAGGGATCATCACGCTTTTCCAAAATGCCGGCAATATCCGTCATCATGATCAGTCGCTCTGCACCCAACGCACCGGCAATCACCGCTGCGGCGGTATCGCCATTGATATTGTAGGTATTGCCCTGACGGTCACTGGCGATGGTGGAGATCACGGGGATGTAATTTTTCTCCAGAATATCCACAATAGGCTTGACACGGACTTTGGTGATCTCGCCCACAAAGCCCAATTCTTCATTCTTTACGGTAGCTTCCAAAATGCCGCCATCGATACCGGAAAGGCCAATGGCATGGCCGCCCTTGCTCTGGATCAGGTTGACCAGAGCCTTATTGACCTTACCTGCCAGCACCATCTGCACAATATCCACCGTTTCCTTATCGGTAACACGCAGACCGTTGACAAATTTCGGCTCTTTGCCCACTTTTTCCATCATTTCATTGATTTCCGGGCCACCGCCATGCACCAATACCACTTTGATACCGATGAGCCACAGCAGTGCAATATCTTCCATCACCTGCTGCTTCAAGGTTTCATTGATCATGGCATTGCCGCCGTATTTGATGACGACTACTTTGCCACTGTATTTCTTAATATACGGCAAAGCGGCAGTTAAGACCTCTGCCCGCTGTGCATTGGAAAAATACTCATTCATAGAAAGGACCTCCTATTAGGTGCGATAGTCACCGTTGATCTTTACATAATCATAGGTCAGGTCACAGCCCCATGCAGTTGCCCCGTAAGGACCGTCACCCAAAATCAGCTTGATCTCAATTTCCTTTTCCAACAAGATCTCCTTGGCCAGTTCCTCAGAGAAAGGCACACCGGCACCGTTACGGCACACTTCGATCTCGCCCTTGCAGGACTTAAACCATACGCCGATCTTGTTCACATCCACATCGGCTCCACTGTAACCGATAGCACACAGCACTCTGCCCCAGTTGGCATCTGCACCAAACATGGCGGCCTTCAAAAGGCTGGAGCAGATCACGCTCTTGGTAGCGATCTTTGCCGCCTCCAAAGTATCTGCACCGGTGGAGCTGCACTCCAACAGTTTCGTAGCACCCTCGCCGTCACCGGCAATGGCACGGCACAGACTGACTGTGATAGAGTTCAGTGCCAGCATGAAAGTGGTAAAGTCCTCCCCTTCTGCGGTGATCTCCGGATTGCCTGCCAAACCATTGGCCAGAACCGTCACCATATCATTGGTGGAGGTGTCGCCGTCGATGCTGGTCATATTGAATGTATTGGCTACATCGTTACGCAGTGCCTTTTGCAGCATTTCCGCAGAAATAGCCGCATCGGTAGTGATGAACACCAGCATGGTTGCCATATTGGGATGGATCATGCCACTACCCTTGGCAATACCACCCATGCGGCAAGTTTTGCCACCCAGGGTAAATTCCACTGCCACTTCTTTTTTTACCGTATCGGTGGTCATGATCGCCTCTGCTGCGGCCTCACCGCCTTCGCAAGACAGAC
>JAZRRA010000024.1:0-2551 GCA_045650305.1 Faecousia sp. | reverse complement strand
GCTACGATCCGACTTCAGTGGGCTATGTTGCGGTATCCATTACGCAGGTGCTGGGCGGGGTGATGCGCGGCGGCGGCGATACGGGTACCCCCATGTGGATCTCCGTTACCACCACTGTGGCAATGCGGATTCCTGTAGCTTATCTCCTGGCGTATCTGACCAGAAGTGCCGAGTGGACCAACGGCCATCCCTACGCCCTGTCCGTCTCCCTGCTGGTCACCTGGGTGATGGGTATGGTGATTTCCGTCATTGCCTTCCGTTACGGCAAGACCCGGAAGATGATCCGCAGCGAAATGGCAAAGCAGGAAGCTTGATTTTCATACATCAGGGCGCGGTATTTACCGCGCCCTCAGTGTGTCGGAAAAGGCCTACAACCTTTTCCGACAGATTTTTGCAGTCTGCTGCGCGCACAATTTGTTCGCCTGTGGTGAACAAATTCCACACTTGCAGCCTGAGAAGTATTTCGTGCCAGGTACACGCCCCGGCACGAAATGATTTAGACTTTATTTTTTGCTTCCGCAAAAAATTCTGCGAAGCTTTTTGGACAGTCAAGGGCGCGGTATTTACCGCGCCCTTGCTTTATCGGCTTGACAAACTTTTGAAATTGTGTTATTTTTTTAGTAACAAGAATATAACGGATCTGGTGGCCCGGTGACCGTGCAGGTGGCGGGGCTGAACAAGGAAACGGGGTGCGATTCCCCACGCTGCCGGCGCTGTAAGTGTCGAGATGGCCTGCCGTTGACGAAAGTCAGTCATTGGAATTATTCCGAGAAGGCAGACAGGCCCATCGTATGAGACATGAGTCAGAAGACCTCCCAGATTGCGCTTCCTTTTTCTTCCCGTGCCATGGAAGAAGAGGTGTTTTTTATATCGCAGGAAAACGGCTGCGGTGGTAGATGGGAACTTACCACCGCAGCCGCTATGTTTTTTGCTTTGCAGTTTTTCTCCAGCTGCGAAATGCCGATGGGCGGAGCTTGCCACTCCGCCCGCATTTATTTATTAAGACAAAAAGAAATGACCCTTGACGATTTCTGCTTTCGCTTCTTTCGCCAAGGGTCATTTCTGTTCTGTCTTATTATCTAACATCATTGGTTACCTCCGTTTCTGCAGATTGAACAATTCCCTTACTTGATCTGGATTTCACTGCATTTGTCATTTGACTTTCCGCGGTTTCGAATGTTTTCTTCTGCGTCTACATTTTAGATCTTTTGGTTTTTTGCTTCTTTTCTGTTTCGAAACCGACGGATGTGATTGTTCGGCCTTACGGGCTTAATTACGTTCTGTCTGTTTCTTTTTGAATTTCTGCTTATTGCCTTTGATCTTACTTTGTGTTTGCTGTTGAATGGTTCGTTTCCGTTTGGCAGTTACTTTTTGGATCTTTATGGGATTGTCCTGGGTTGGCTCATGTTCCATTGAGCCTTGTGGCATTTCCTTCTTTCTTGTGCTTCTTTTTCCGGTATGCTTCTTGATTCCATCTTACTTCTGCAATCGATCTTGCCTTTTACCGGATGCCCAGTTTATGAAAGGATTCTGCCATTTGACTCATATCCTTTTTTGTGATTTTTTGTTGCATGTGATAGATTTTTTGATCTTCACATTATTTACATTCATCACATCCGGGATCTTTGAGCCATTCAGAAGTTTGCCGTTTTTGTTTGGCGTTCTTCTTTGTGCCTTTATTATATCATCTTGTTCTGATTTTTCAACCCGGAATATTGTATAAAACAAACAATTTCCTTTGGTGCAAAATGCAGAAAGCTGTAATAAATTACAAATAGTGTTTGACTTTCTGACTGGGGCATGGTATGCTAATTATGTTGGGCGGCCTTTAAGAGCAGCCCTTTTCATTCTTTTTTCGGGAGAAAACCATATGATCGTCAAACGTGACTTTATCTATACCCCAAAGGGTCAAAATCGCCCCCTGCATATCTGGCTGCCGGATAATTACCGGGAAACGGACACCCGTTATCCCGTCATGTATTTTTTTGACGGCCACAACCTGTTCCTGGATGAGGACGCCACCTACGGGAAATCCTGGGGGCTGAAGAATTTCCTGGAGAACTGGGACAAGGAAATGATCATTGTGGGTATGGAGTGCGGGCATGACGGCCAGGAGCGGCTCAGCGAGTATCTGCCTTATCCTGCCACCGGCTATTTCGGCCAGTTCGACCCCCAGGGCGATGCCACCTTCCGCTGGATCATCGAGGAGATTAAGCCCATGATCGACCGGGAATACCGGACCATGCCCTTCCGGGAATGCACCGCTGTGGGCGGCTCCAGCATGGGCGGCATCATGGCGCTTTACGGCGCGGTGCATTATAACCGATGGTTTTCCAAGGCGGCCTGCGTATCCACTGCCATGGGGTTCTGTATGCCGCCCCTGATGGCGGATCTGGAGCGGTGTGCCGTCAGTCCCGATACCCGGGTCTATCTCTCCTGGGGCACCCGGGAAGCCCGGAAGACCCGCCATGACCGGGGCGACCGCTCAAGTCCCACCTATTACAACAACCGGGCTGTGGCAGAACGGCTGAAGGGCAAGAAGGCAACGGTA
>JAZRRA010000023.1:0-8795 GCA_045650305.1 Faecousia sp. | reverse complement strand
CTACGATCCGACTTAGTCATTTACTCTGCCCCTTCCACTTCTCCACAACATCCTCAATGGTGCCGGCGAACAGGAAGCAGGACTCGGGGATGGCGTCATGCTTACCCTCGATGATCTCCTTAAAGCCACGGATGGTTTCCTTCAGCGGCACATACTTACCCTGCATACCGGTAAACTGCTCGGCAACGCTAAAGGGCTGGGACAAGAATCTCTGCACCTTACGGGCACGGTTAACGGTAAGCTTATCCTCTTCGCTCAGCTCGTCCATACCCATGATAGCGATGATGTCCTGCAATTCCTTATATCGCTGCAAGATACTCTGGACGGCTCTGGCGGTTTCGTAATGCTCCTGACCCACAACATCCGGGGACAGAATACGGGAAGAAGAACTCAACGGATCAACCGCAGGATAAATGCCCAAAGAGGCAATACCACGATCCAGTGCGGTGGTGGCGTCCAAGTGGGCAAAGGTGGTAGCAGGTGCAGGGTCTGTGTAGTCGTCAGCAGGGACATAAACTGCCTGAACGGAGGTAATAGAACCGTTCTTTGTGGAAGTAATACGCTCCTGCAAGGCACCCATTTCCGTTGCCAGGGTAGGCTGGTAACCAACGGCGGAGGGCATACGACCCAAAAGTGCAGAAACCTCGGAACCTGCCTGGGTGAAACGGAAGATGTTATCGATGAACAGCAGCACATCCTGATGCTTTACATCACGGAAGTACTCAGCCATAGTCAATCCGGAAAGACCCACACGCATACGGGCTCCGGGGGGCTCGTTCATCTGGCCGAAGACCATGGCGGTCTTATTGATAACGCCGGACTCGGTCATTTCGTTATAAAGGTCATTGCCCTCACGGGTACGCTCACCAACACCGGTGAATACGGAATAACCGTTATGGGCTGTGGCAATGTTATAAATCAGCTCCTGAATCAGAACTGTCTTACCAACACCTGCACCGCCGAACAAACCGATCTTACCACCCTTTGCATAAGGGCAGATCAGGTCAACAACCTTGATACCGGTTTCCAAAATCTCGGTAGCAGGTTGCTGCTCGTCATAGCTGGGAGCAGGACGGTGAATGGGCCAATACTCCTGAGCCGCAGGAGCAGGCTTATTATCAATGGGCTTACCCAAAAGGTTAAAGACGCGACCCAGGCAAGCTTCACCAACGGGAACGGTAATAGGCTTACCGGTATCGATGGCTTCGATTCCACGCTGCAAGCCGTCGGTAGAACTCATTGCGATGCAACGCACCACATTGTCACCAATGTGCTGGGCAACTTCCGCAATCACTGCACGGTCATCCTGCACCACCTCAATGGCAGAAAGCAGTTCCGGCAGATGGTCTTCCGGGAAACGAATATCCAAAACGGGGCCTACAACCTGAATCACGGTTCCGATATTTTTGGCCATTGGACTCAACTCCTTGTATCTAATAAATGCAATAGGTTTTCAGGACACCTCAAACAATTAGGAGCCTGCAACGATTTCCGTAATTTCCTGGGTAATAGCTGCCTGACGGGCCTGATTGAACTTCAGGCTCAGATCTGCGATCATTTCGTCGGCATTTTGCGTAGCCGCATCCATAGCGGTACGACGGGCTGCCTGCTCGGCAGCACGACTTTCGCACAATGCACCGTACAAAACACCGCCTACATACTCAGGCACAATGGCAGAAAAGACTTCTTCTCCACCAGGCTCATACAAAACATCGGCACCTTCCCCTTTTGCACCGGGGGTCGCCTCCAACGGAAGCATCTGCAAAATCGCCGGTGTTTGGGACAATACGGAAACAAAATTGGTATATCCGATAAAGATCTCATCCACTTCTCCTGCCAAATACATCTTGCAAAGCTGTTTGGCCAAAGAGAAGCAATCGCCAACCTTCAAATCAGCCGCGGCACCATACTGCTCTGTGAGCATCGGCACTTTATGGGAGCGGAAATAATCCACAGCCTTTTTACCGATGGGTACAACGGTCACATCCTTACCTGCACATTCTGCCTCGGCCAGTTTCAGCACATTGCTGTTATAGCCGCCTGCCAGACCACGGTCACCGGCGATGACAACATACACCGATTTTTTTACCGGTCTTTTTACCAGATAAGGAGAGGAAAACTCACTGTTGGCATTCACAATATCATGGATGGTTGCATAGAGAATCTCAAAATAAGGACGGGAGTCCAGCACCCTCGCCTGGGCGTGACGCAACTTGGAAGCTGCCACCATTTCCATGGCTTTGGTGATCTGCTTGGTGGATTCCATACTGCGGATACGGGTTTTAATTTCTTTGGTGGAAACGCCAGCCATGGTATTCCTCCCTTCTTAGATCTTCACTACAAACTCCTGCAAAAGCTGGGAAAGTGCGTTTTTCAGGGCTTCCTCTGTTTCCGGCTCCAGCTTACCGGAGTTACGGATGGCTTCCAGCACATCCGCATGCTTTTCGTTCATAAATTCGTACAGCCGTCTTTCAAACTCCGGAATCTTGCTCACTTCAATGTCAGCCAGATACCCATGGACAACAGCGTACAAAATACAAACCTGATTGGCAACCTCTACGGGGGCATTGTTCTTCTGTTTCAGAACTGCCACGATCCGTTCACCCAAAGCAAGACGAGACTTGGTATCTGCGTCCAGGTCGGAACCGAACTGGGCAAAACTTTGCAGCTCACGGTACTGGGAGTACAGAAGCTTCAAAGAACCGGAAACCTTCTTCATAGCCTTGATCTGGGCGTCACCGCCAACACGGGCCCCGGAGATACCGGGGTTGACCGCAGGCATAATACCGGCGTTGAACAGCACTTCTTCCAGGAAGATCTGGCCGTCGGTAATGGAAATCACGTTGGTGGGAATGTAGGCAGAAACGTCACCTGCCTGGGTTTCGATGATGGGCAGAGCCGTCAAACTACCGCCACCCAGTTCATCGGACATCTGTGCAGCACGCTCCAGCAGACGGGAATGGAGGTAGAAAACATCACCGGGATAGGCCTCTCGTCCGGGAGGTCTGCGGATCAGCAAGGAAATGGCACGGTAGGCAACAGCATGCTTACTCAGGTCATCATAAATAACCAAAACATCCTTGCCCTGATGCATAAAATGCTCACCCATGGTGCAACCGGTATAGGGTGCAATATACTGCATGGGAGCAAGCTCCGATGCGGTAGCGGATACCACGATGGTATAGTCCATCGCACCGCCTGCGGTCAGGCTTTCCACAGTCTGTGCAACGGTGGAACGCTTCTGGCCGATAGCCACATAGATACAAATGACATTCTTACCCTTTTGGTTCAGAATGGTATCGGTAGCGATCGTAGTCTTACCGGTCTGGCGGTCACCGATGATCAGCTCACGCTGACCTCTGCCGATGGGGATCATGGAGTCGATCGCCTTGATACCGGTCTGCAAAGGACGGCTCACGTGCTGACGCTCGATAATGCCGGGCGCAGGCATCTCGATGGGACGGAAACCTTCCGGTGCGAAAGGACCCTTGCCATCGATAGGCTCACCCAAAGCATTGACAACACGGCCAATGAGGCCTGCACCCACGGGAACAGACACGACCTTGCCGGTACGCTTTACGATGTCGCCTTCCTTAATGCCCTGGTCAGTACCCAAAATAACGATGGAGACGGTATCCTCTTCCAAATTCTGTGCCATACCGAAAGAGCCATTGGGAAACTCCACCAATTCACCGGCCATGCACTTGTCAAGTCCGGTAGCCTTAGCAATGCCGTCGCCTACCAGAATGACCACGCCGGTTTCGGAAGTCTGGAGTTTATTTTCATAATTTTTGATCTGTGCGCGAATAATTTTAGTAATATCTTCGGGGCGTAATTCCATAATATCCTACCCTCTAATCATAGTACGGTATTTTTCAGCATATTCCGGACAGCGTCCAACCGGGCGGTGACACTGCCATCCACACGCTTGCCGTCATAATCCAATCGGACACCGCCAAGGCAAGTGGGATCTACCCGATTCAAAACCTTCGCAGTCTTGCCGGTGATATTCGACAGCTTTTCCGTCAACCGCTTAACCTGATCCTCGGAAAGAGGCACAGCCGTGACTGCGGTGACGGGCAAAATATTATGATCCTGATTATACTGCTCACGATATGCGGCAACACATTGGGAAAAGGCCTTCACAACGCCCTTTTCCGTCAGGATCTTGAGAAAATTCAGTACATAAGTCTGCACTTTGCCGCGAAATACATCGTCCAGTATGCGGCAACGCTCCTCCACAGCCACATTGGCTACGGCAAGAAGCCGCAGAAATTCCGGCTCGGATCGGAAGCTTTCCTCCAAAACCGTCAATTCCTGCAAAATTTCATCCGAGAGATTTTCGTCTTTGGCAAGGCCGTATAAAGCCTGCCCGTAAACAGCGCCTACCTGACTCATACGCCGTCACCCAGTTCGTTGATGAACTCGTCAAACAGCTTGTCCTGATCTGCGGCCTTCAATTCTCTGCCTACCACCTTTTCCGCAATGGCCATAGCCATACCGGAAATCTCATCTTTGGCATCGTTGATAGCTTTCTTCTTTTCCTGGGCAATATCGGCGGCCGCCTTATCCATAATGGCAGAGGCCTCCAAATTTGCCTGACGGATAATCTCCTCTTCTCTGCTCTGACCGCGAGCCATGGCTTCTTTAACCATGCGTTCGCTGGTTTCCGTGGCAGCAGACAGCTTTTGCTGATACTCCGCCTCCAAAGTATAGGCAGACACCTTAGCAGCTTCTGCATCGGCATAGAGATTATCAATTTCATCTTGACGGTCCTTAATGACCTTCATGACAGGCTTAAAAAGAAAATGCTTCAGCACCAAAAACATGGTGATGGTGTTGATCAGAACAAACAGTGCGGTCCATACATCAAAGCTGATAAAGCCTTGTGTAACCAGCATGCTATCTTTCCTCTTTTCCTTGGAATCTTAGGAAGCGAAAATCAGCAACAGGGACACAACGAGGGCGTAAATACCGGTGGTTTCGGTAATGGCACAACCCAGGATCATGTTGGTACGCAGGTTGCTGGCAGCTTCGGGCTGACGAGCCATGCCATCCAGAGCGTGGCTGACTGCATTACCTTCACCGAGAGCGGGGCCGATAGCACCGATACCCATACACAAACCGGCAGCGAGCATTGCGCAGCCTTTTACAAAGAATTCTGTACCCATAAAATAGTTCCTCCTGATGATATGATTTTTATATTGAAATTTTAAGAATTTCCGTTTTCAGAAGCCTCCTCGGGAGGCGGACAAGCACCGGCGATATACACCATGGTCAGCAAAGTAAAGACCAAAGCCTGAACAAAGCCGGAGAACACATCAAAGTAAACCGAGAACAATGCAGGCAGGCCGTATGCCAAAATAGGAATACCGTGGAACACCTGATTGACATAGGGGACAAACTGCACAACACCGCACAGACCGATTAAGCCGAAGGCAATACCAAAGATCAAAAGTGCTGTCTTTTTCCGCTTTTTGCCAATAATGAACATCACAACGCCCAGCAAAACCAGAATGGCAGGGATCACCACAGTGCCGCTGATGGCATTGATCAGGGCTGTGGAGGCAAGTCCCAATGCAGTATATAAAATGGTTGTAATAACACCGCCGCCGGCCACATTACCAAAATGACGCAGTGCCATCGCAAAAGGCTGGGCAATTTCGGAAACGATGTTCATGGGGGTCATGACCACGATCGGCTCTGTAAAGCCCTTGAGCCAACCCAAAAAGCCGTTTCGCTTAATATTCTGATACCAGATAATCACACTGACCATCACAGACCAGGTCAGCACACACGCAAGGTCAGCAGTGGTAGAACGGAGAAAACCGGTCAGACCGATATAAGAGCCGCAAATACTGCTTAAAAAGATAGTGGCAATAAAGGGCGTCCAGGATGCATTGTGGTGACCCATGGTATCAAGCACCATATTGTGGATCATCATGACACCTTTTTCTACCAACACCTGGGCCTTTCCCGGACGCTTTGTCAGTTTTCTGCCAAGCAAAATACCGGCAACACATAAGATCACCGTGACGATCCAGGATGAAATGGTAGTCTGTGAGATTTTAATAAAACCCAGGTCATACAGTTCTGCACCGGTAACACTAATATTCAATTCATCTCATCCTTTCTTTCTAAAAAATTCGCCCAACATCAAAACGGGACGGACAAACACCAGAGGAAGTGCCATGGAAACCACATTACAGATCCCACTCTTTGCAAATGCGATCAGGATCACCAAAAGCACAATATATCTTAACGCCATGGAGCTGCGGATAATATTTTTTCCGGCAGTCACATTCTGATCCTCTGCTTTATCGGCAGCCAGGGCAGTACCTACCGCCATAATGAAGAAATTGGCAACTGTCAGGGTATACCCCACAACAGCACCCCACAGCACCGGCATGGAAAACGCACCCAGCAGAGCAAATACGCCCACCATAATGGCACAGCAGAGCAATTCTCCAATGGCGATCAGTGCCGTTTCTCGAATTACAATCTTACGGGATTCATCCATGTTTCAAACCTCAATCATGGTCATTAAAGGATACGGGTGGTTTTTCCGGATTTTCATCCTTCGCCATCCGCTCCATGGCTTTCAGGGAACTGCGCAAACCGTCAATGGCACAGATAAGCCCCAAAGCCGTTCCAGCAATAATCACCCATACACCCCATCCGAATCGGTGGTTCAACCACACCCCCAGCAGAATAAATCCTCCCAGCGGTACAGCCACGGAAAGGGCAAGTTGACTCAGCCACACAAGAAGGCTCACATTTTTCACAGTTTGCCCTCCATTTCCATAAATGTCCAAATTTGTCGATGTTATTATACTAAACAATATAGAAAGTTGCAAGTCAAAAATTTATTTGTATACTTTCTTCGGCGAAATATGCAAAAATAGTATTTCCCATTTTTATCAAATATGTTACAATACTTTTAAACGCACCATTTTACTTGCAAGGAGGTCTTCTCATGCCCCGTTCCTACGACCAAAAATTGAAGATTTTATATATTTTGGATTATTTGCAAAAAAACTCCCACGAGGAACACCCCGTGAGAGCCAATGAACTGATCGATATGTTAGCAAAGAAAGAAATCCGCTGTGACCGCAAGACGGTCTACTCCGATATTGCCACTTTGCAACAATTCGGTATCGACATCATTTCCGTTGCGGGAAAAAACGGTGGTTATTATGTGGCCTCCCGTCATTTTGAGCCTTCGGAACTGAAACTGCTCATCGATGCGGTCCAGTCCAGCCGTTATTTGACAGAAAAGAAATCCCGGGAGCTGATTGAAAAGCTCTGTCAGCAAGTGGGTGAACACGAAGCAGGCCTATTAAAGCGGAATGTGTTTGTTTCCGGGCGGGTCAAGAGCATGAACGAAACCATCTACTACAATGTAAACGACATTCAGGAAGCCATCACCCAAGGAAAGCAGATCACATTCCGGTATTTCGACTGGAATATACAATGTAAACGGCAATACCGGGAAAAACAGTATATTGCCAGCCCCTACGGTCTGTGTCAGGATAACGAAAACTGCTATTTGCTGGCATTTTCCCAGCGGCACGGTGTCACCTCTTACCGGGTGGACCGCATGGAGAACATCTCCATTTTGGACGAAAAACGAATCCCCTGCCCGGAGCTTACCGGCAAAGCCTTCACTGACTATGCAAACAAAATGTTCCAGATGTTCGATGGCGATTCCTTAGATGTGAAGCTCCGGTTTCACAAGGATCTGCTCAATGTGGTCATTGACCGATTCGGACGGGACACCATGCTGATCCCTGACGGAAATGACCATTTCCTTTTTACCGTGAAGGTGGCCGTTTCCCCTATGTTTTTAAGCTGGGTCATCGGCTTTGGTGATAAGGCAGAGATCCTCTACCCCCAATCGGTAATTGATGCCTGCGTTACTCTTTGTCAAAAAGCTACGAGCCGCTATCCACAACAGACTCCGGCTCTATCAGGCAAAGAGAATTGAATATCCCCTCCCACGGCCCTTCTGACAATTCTCCTGCCACCGATGCATCAGCCATCGCCGTCAGGATATAATGATAATTGCCGTCATCCAAAATGGCGCAGCGACCGACCTGATCCCCCGTTTCTCCTGCCGCAACAAAGACACAGCTATATTGGGTCACATTCCCCTGCTTTGTCTGCATAACGGAAAGCTGATCCGGTGTAAAGCCGGTGGCATCTAAAAATGTCTTTTGCAGATCCCCGGCCTCAGTTGTCTGTGCAGTCAGAATGTAGCCATTACAGAAATAAATATCCCCGTTTTCTTCTCCGTACATCACCTGCTGAGAAGCATCCGACGGCATATTGAAGAATATCTCCATTTTTTCCGCAACCGCCGGTTTTTTCACACTATCGCCTAAGGTTTCATAAACTTTTTGTTCCTTACAGCCCGTGAGCAACACCGACAACAGCAAAAATACAATCACTTTTTTCACCATGATTCCCCCTTATGAAAGGTATGTAATATGCGATACTTGATTTGTTACCTCATCATAATCAATGCTTTGGGATTTGCATTTATGCTTGCAGATAAGCAAAAAGCCATAAAAAACAAATGGCGGATCCCGGAGGCCACTTTACTGGGTGTCAGTTTGCTGGGTGGAAGTTTGGGCTGTTTTCTGGGTATGCAGATATTCCGTCATAAAACAAGAAAACCCTTGTTTTTCTTAGGAATCCCCACCATGCTGGTTCTGCAGATCCTTCTGCTTGTTTTCATGTATACGAAATAAAGGGGCTGCCCGCAGGCAGCCCCTTCAGAGTGTCAAAGAACC
>JAZRRA010000022.1:0-18971 GCA_045650305.1 Faecousia sp. | reverse complement strand
TGCTAACTTTAGGCAATATTCTCTCCCCCAGTCAGCTTCGCTGACAGCCCCCCTCGTCAGAGGGGGCCTTGTTAAAAACCTACTATTTTGATACTCTAAACAGCCGATAACCCGCAGGTTATCGGCTGTTTGCTATTTTAGAACTGGATCTGGTCAATGACGGACTTCAGCTTTTCTGCACTGATATGCAGCTTCTGCACTTCCTCGTCGGTCATCTTGTTCATGATCTTGCCGCGGACACCGCTGCGGTCCACCAGACACAAAGTGGAAAGACACACATCCTCCACGCCATACTCACCGTGCATCAAAGTAGAGATGCTGAGTGCTGTACCGGCATCGGCAAAGACGCACTTACAAATGTGGCAAACGGACATCGCAACCGCATAGAAGGTTGCACCCTTATTCTCGATGATCACGCCACCGGACTTCTTGACAAAGTTCTCCACTTCCTCATAGTCCTGATTCCAGTCGATGCGATCTTTATCGGGAGAGCTGTCCTTATAAGCATCAATGTGATTATTGGCAATGTGAACCAAAGACCAAGGCACGAAAGAGCTGTCACCATGCTCACCGTAAACATGGGCATGCACATTCTTCGGGCTGATGCAGAAACGCTTTGCCAGCTCAGACTGGAGACGGCTGGTATCCAAAATTGTACCGGAACCGATAACACGATGCTCAGGCACACCGGAGATCTTCGTGAACACATAGGTCAGAACATCAACGGGGTTGGATACAATGACATACACCGCATCAGGAGCATATTTTACCACATTTGCGGCTACATCCTTCAAAATATTGACATTGATCTGTGCCAGATCCAAACGGCTCATACCGGGCTTTCTGGCCACACCACAAGTAATAATGACAATATCAGAACCGGCGGCATCCTCATATTCACCGGGACGGACAATTGCGGGAGAATGGAACGGGGCACCCTGATAAATATCCAGAGCTTCGCCGATGGCTTTCTTCTTGTTAATATCGATCAGCACGATCTCGGAAGCGACACCCTGAATCATCAGGTCATTGGCAATGGTTGCACCTACGCTGCCGGCGCCGATCACACTAATTTTGCTCATAACACATATCTCCTTTTTTATGGGGGATTTAATCACCCCACTGTTATCAATAATATTATATTGATTAGTTTGAATTTTGTCAATTTGGCGTATTGTCCAACATATCGAAAGAATTATCCCGGTTATCGTATAAACTACATAAAAAGAAAAAAGCCCTCCAGGAAAAACATCCGTCTTTTCCTGGTGGGCGATTCAATCATTTCATGCCTTGTAATTTTGCAACCAACATTTGCTGAACCTGTAAAAGCTCTTCAATCGTAATATCCTCTCTGCGGAGCAATGCTTCCATCAATCCTACAAATTGAGGCTTGTAGTTATGACAATATATGGTAGTAGCAAAATACTGCTCTCTTGAAAGGGTGGGTTCAAATGTACGGCCAAATGTTTTACTTCTTTTGACGAAGCCGGCCTCCTTAATAGCACCTTTGGCAAGCAAACCATTGAGTAAAATATGAACAGAGCTGTCCTTCCATGTCTTTTCTTCAGAGTGTTCCAAAAGATCGGAACGGGACAGGGGCACAGGAGCCGCCCAAAGAACATCCATAATCTGCATTTCGCTTTTTGTCAGTTCCATACCTCAACCTCCTTCTTGATAGTCATTATTATACAATCCGGAGGTTTTTTTGTCAACCATTTTGTTTATCTTGTTCAAATGTATTTTAACTAATATTCGTCAAACTCCGATTCATTACAACTTTTTTCAACATTTTATATAAAAAGGCAGGAAATATTTACCATTTTCACTCCCCATAAATTACTTTTTTTAATCCCTCCCGATTTTGTGAAATATCTGTCATCAGCACCGACATATCGGATACCCAGGCATATCGGTATGTTCCGTCCATGGGAATTTGTAAACTGTTTGTACCTTCGGAAACCGCCAGGATAGATAAAAATTCCAGTGCATACTCCTTAATTTGGGTTTTATCCATATTGGTTTCCACCAGGGGCAGAATTTCCTCCAAAAGTTCATTCAGTTCCAATGCAGATAACTGACTGCACTTATTTATGATTCCGCTGATCACTTTCCGCTGACGGGCAGTACGGTCAAAATCTCCATCCCCGATGCTACGCAATCGGGCATAGGCAAGGGCTTGCGATCCATTCAGGCAGTGGCTCCCCTGACCGTATAAACCCAAATACCCGGCTTCCCTGCCGGTCAGTTCCACCTCCACACCGCCTATTTTATCGATCACCTTTCGGAAACTGACAAAATTCACGGAAAAATCGCCGTGGATTTCAATGCCGAAATTGGTTTGCAAGGTACGATTTAATAACTCCATATCCCCCCAGGCATAGGCCGCATTCAGCTTGTAGCCGCAGTAATCCGGGATCGTCACATACATATCCCGTAAAAAAGATACGGTGGTAAATTCTTTCTTTACCGTATTCAGGGAAAATAGGATCATGGCGTCAGACCGGGCCCTCGTCTCACCGGGACGGGCATCATGTCCGATCAGTAAAATGTTGATCACACCGTCTTGTCCCGCAATTTCCTCCCCTACGGTTTCCATGGGAATATCCTCCGGCTCCACTACCTCCATGGTACAATCCGGCTGACGAACCTCCTTATCCTCCTCCATAAACTGCATAAGGTCAGAGTCGTTCATCGGCCCTGCTGAGCCATCTACCCGGCGAAAAAGACCAAAAATATGATCCAAATACAAAGACCCTGCAAGGACGATCACAGCACAAAAGAGAAACAGACAGCCCAAGACGATCAACATGATTTTCCAGGCTGTCTTTTTTCTTTTTTTCGGTTTGTCCTGACGGACGGTGTTATCTTCCATAGAAACATCTCCCGAATCTTACAAAGCAACACAACTCCTCATGTTTCTTTCTTCGGGAAATGCGGTTTGTTTTATGACGCAATCTGCGATGATTTTGATAAACTCGGAATTGGTAGGCTTATAACATCCCGATTCCGAGGGAAAATAAATATGCCATACCCGTGGGTTACAGCGAAGATAGGAATCTCCAATGGTGGTGCGGATGGCTTTTTCCACCTGCGTTGCCGTTCCGCCGCAAGATAATGCAACCGCCGGATATAACTGTGATACTATATGCTGGGTTGGGTCTGCAATATGCATAAATATGGCAGTTTCAAGAAACCGATAACTTTTAGATGTGACACGAATACCCAGGGTTGTGAGAATTTCCAAAACAAGGCTTGTCTGCGGACGATCCGGCTCCTCCCATGTGGCAACATCCAGGATTCTGGCTTTCAATCCACTGACGCAGCCGACGGATAACCGAAGTGCATATTGTACCTGCAACCGCTCCAAAGCGGATAAAATATAATCGGTATAGACAGAGGATACCGCTATCACCTTTGTGTTGATTCCTCCGTCACGGGCAATCTGTAACAGGGATATTCCATCTAACGTTTCCAGCATCAGATCCAAAACCATCACTTCCGGTCGAAGGCAGGATAACAGCTCCAAAGCATCCTGGCCATCATGACAAATATGGATCTCGAAAACACCGGACAGATCTTGCCGGATTTGCTGTGCCAGTTCCCAGGAATTGACTGCTATCAGCAGTTTTTTCATTCTCTCACCCCGTTTTTTCTATCTACGATATAAAATACCATATACACAATGTATTTTCAAGGTAAAATCTGTCGAACCTTCCATTGGGATGGGGAATAATTAAAAAAAATTCTGTCCCAAATCTGGTTATCTGCAGATTTGGGACAGCCGTCACTTATTTCTTACGGAAGGACATACAGTCGGTACACTGATCCACGGTGGGATTGCTCTCATGAGTGCCTACCAAAATACGATCCAAAGAACAGAAGTTTGCGTCACTGCAATGATGGGCGCACTGAGATACGGTACATTCAATACTCTTATTCGCATGACAATTCATAACCATTTCCTCCTTTCAGACCTGATGGTTATAGTATGACCGTAATTTTCATATCCATTCCACAAATATATTCCACTTGACCTTTTTCCGGTTACAATATATAATAGCGTTATAATATATTAGGAGTGAATACGATGATTTTGAAACTTTTACCTTTTGTTTTGGTAATTTGTCTGTTTTTCTGTGCCTGCGGCAATAAGCCGGCTGTGACAACCGATCCCGCTTCCGGAGATCCCGTTGCCACCGATCCTTCTTCCGGTGAACCGGTTACAAATCCCGACACAGAGCCTCAGGACACCGTCAGCGACGAAGATTCCCTCTTCACCTTCCCGGAGGATTTGCAGGGTGTGACCTTACCTTTTGTTGAATTCGAATATGATCCGGTAATTACCCCCGTTCCCACGGATCCCACCGAGCCGGTGGTTACCGATCCTCCTGAATCTACTCCCGTAGACACAACCCCGGAAGGTGGTATTCAGGAAACTCTCCCCTTCCACGAATTTGATTAAAAAAAGCGGCATACATACCACTTATGTGATATGTATGCCCTTATTTTTTCGGTGTAATGGTCAAATGATAATCCACAGTGCCGGCCATGGTGTTTTCGATCTCGATTTCATACCGCAAAACTACCGTGCCACCGGCTTCCGACAGTTCCCAATCAATGGAAGTGGCACAAACTGACATGAGCAATGCACCAAACTCCATCCGATACAGGGATTCATGGCGAACACCCTGACGAAAAACCATTTCCGATTGGAGTTTTCCCGAACGGGTCAAGGTGACACAGCCTTCCTTTAAACAAAAGGTGGTCAGGACACCTTCCATGCCGGTCAACGCACTTTCGGCATAGCTGATCAGCCAGCCGTCAGCTAACTGTTCCAAACAGCCATCGGTCACCAATTCGATTTGCTCCGGTTCCTGATCCGGGTAGGTCTGCTGTCCTTTTAAGGACAGCACCACATCAAGTTTCATCAGCAAGCCTCCAAAGCCAGCTTCAGCAGCTCGTCCAGCAACTCCTCATAGGGAATACCACTGGCATCGAACAGCTTGGGATACATGGAAATGGATGTAAATCCAGGCAAGGTGTTGATCTCGTTAAACACAATGCGGTTATCCTCATAGGTCACGAAGAAATCCACACGGCTCAAACCCTTACAGCCAATGGCAGAGTAAATCTTCACAGCCTGCTCCCGAACCTGCTCTGCCACATCCTCGTCGATACGGGCAGGGATATAAGCAACAGAGGTATCTGTCACATATTTGGCATCGTAATCGTAAAATTCAGCACCGGAATCAATTTCACCACAGATAGAGGCTACCGGGCTTTGATTGCCCATCACAGCCACTTCCACTTCCCTGCCGTGGATAAATTCTTCCACCAGGATCTTTTCATCATAAACCCCAGCCTTATTCAGGGCATTTTCCAACTGCTGCCGATCCATGGCCTTGGATACACCCACAGAAGAACCGGTACCGGCAGGTTTTACAAACACGGGATACTGGAACCGGGACTCTACCTGATTCAGGATATTCTCCATCCGGTTGGGTAATTCGGAGGCACGGATCAGCATCCATGCAGCCTGGGGTACACCGGCATTGTCAGCTACCAATTTGGTCAGGGTCTTATCCATGGCAACAGCAGATTCCGCCACATGCGGTCCTACATAAGGAATACCTGCCATTTGCAGAAGGCCCTGCATCGCACCGTCTTCACCGTTTTCACCATGGAGAACGGGAAATACCACATCGATCTGCTCCCGCACCACGCAGTCACCTTCAAAGCACAGAAGGCCCTGACCACGGATGGGAGAAATGGTGGCACGACGATTATCTGGACACTGAAGCCACTGACCGGTAGGAAGCTGAGAATAGTCCTTACCGCCATATAAGATCCAGTCACCGTCTTTGGTAATGCCAACCGGTACAATATTGTATTTTTCAGGATTCAAATTCTGCAAAACCGATTCTGCAGAACGCAAAGAAACTTCATGCTCCGGGCTGATACCGCCAAAAAGCACACATACACTGAGTTTATGCATGATTTACGCCTCGCTTATTCTTCTAACATCGCTTCGATAGCTTTATAAATATCGCCACAGCCGGAGGAAATAATAATATCCCCTTCCTGGGCAATGGAGCAAAGATACTCCGTCACTTCCGGCAGCGTTTCCCGATACACACTTCCCGGGATTTTTTCCTGCAAATGACGGGAAGAAATGCCCAGAGTATCGGTCTCTCTTGCGGCACAGATCTCTGCCAGCACCAAATGGTCAACCTTTTCCAGTTCCCGAACAAAATCGTCGAAGAAAGACACGGTACGGGTATAGGTATAAGGCTGGAACGCCAAAACAAACCGCTTGTACCCCATGGTTTTCACCACATCGATAATCGCCCGCAACTCATCAGGATGATGGGCAAAATCGTCATAAAGGTCTGCACCGTTATATTTCCCCTTAAACTGCATACGGCGATGTGCGCCGATGAAGGAACGCAGTCCCTCTGCGGCAACCTCTCCGGGTACGCCCAAAAGCCATGCCGCACCCACAGCCGCCAGAGCATTGAGGGCATTATGCTTACCCATGACCTTCAGATCCAGGTGGCAATAGAACTTACCGCCGCAAACCACATCCATGTGCTGCCAGTCTGCACAAAGGTTTTCCGCATGAATATCATTTCCCATGCCGAAACCGAATGTGGTGTAGGAAAGCCCCTCCACAGCCTGCAAACAATGGGGATCGTCGCCGTTTACCAATACGCTCTTGGTGGCAAGATCTGCAAATTGATGGAAGGATTTTTGAATATCCTTAAGGTCCTTGAAGTAATCCAAATGATCTTCTTCAATATTGAGGATAATAGACATGGTGGGATAGAAGCTCAAGAAGGAATCACAATATTCGCATGCTTCCAAAATGATGGTATCTCCCTTACCCACACGGTGGCAGGACTGGATGAGGGGCAGGAAGCCGCCGATCATCACCGTGGGATCTGCATGTGCCTCCATCATAATATGGGTCACCATGGAGGTCACTGTGGTCTTACCGTGAGTACCGGAAACACAGATGGCGTTTTCATATTTCTGCATGATAACGCCCCAGGCCTGCGCCCGTTCAAATACGGGGATACCCAGCTTGTGGGCAGAAATGATCTCCGGGTTATCATCATGCACCGCAGAGGTGCGGATCACGCAGTCTGCCCCTACCACATTTTCCTCGTAATGACCGATCATAATGCGGATACCCTGGGCTTCCAGTTCCCGGGTAGAATCGGATGCATCCCGGTCAGAACCGGTTACATGAATCCCCATACCCGTCAGCACGGGACCTAAAGAACGCATGGAAACACCGCCGATACCAATCAAATGAATGGTCTTACCGGGGGCAAAATATTGCTTTAATTCACTGTTATTATGTTCCATTCGGTATTCCCTCCGAATTTATATTCCTTATCTTTTATATTATATATGAAAAGTGTTTTAATTACAACTATAACTTTTCGTATTTAAGCCAAAATTTTTTTGAACAGCAAAGAAAAAACCCACTCTGAAATCAGAGTGGGTTTCCCTTACGCTATCTAAAGATAGGGTCAGCAAATGCATAACCACTAATTAGAAGGGCTGGAAGGGCAGAGTCTCCTGAGTTTCTTCAACTTCGGGGCTGGTAGCGGCAACGTTAGCCAGAGCCATCAGAACCTTGGATTCGGGAGCTACGTACATGGACTTCATCCTCCTTTCAATGTGCTTTATATTGCAAGCGGAGTCGCTGCAGCACATTGATGCTGCAAGCAGGCTATGTAAACCGCCAGCAGATGAAATTAGGCGGAAAACCCATAAGAACATGGGTTCCACAAATACTTAGAATACTCACATACACTATACTGCATAGCTTGTCAATTGTCAAGTCTGTTTTTGAGATAATTTATTTATTCAACGACAAGATTTTACCTATTTTACCCAGTTATGACAATTATAAGATAAAAAAATATTGTTTTAATTCCCATTCATTGACCTGACTGGACTTTTCATACAGCTTTAAATAGCTGTCATAACGGGACTTTTCAATGTTTCCTTCTTCCACCGCACTGCGAACCGCACACGCAGGCTCTGCCCGGTGGGAGCAATCGTGAAAACGACATTTTCCTATATAGGGAGCAAAATCCATAAAGGCATATTGCAGGTTTTCCTTTAAGATCACATCCATCTGCTCCGTATCAAAGGAAGCAAATCCGGGAGTATCCGCAACAAAGGTATCCTCCCCCAAATCGAACAATTCAACATGACGGGTAGTATGTCTGCCGCGGCCTAACTTTTCCGAAACTTCCCCCGTAGCCAATTGAAGGCCGGGACAAAGGCGATTGAGCATGCTGGATTTTCCCACACCGGTATTGCCCGTAAAGGCAACCAGTTTTCCCCGGATCAGTTCACGAAGTTCCCCAACCCCCTCCCCGGTTTCTGCACTGGCATTGATCACAGAAAATCCGGCATGACGGTAGATCCGCATAAGATCCAGGCCCGGATCTATATCACATTTATTGATCAGGATATACACCGCAACATTTTGATCACCGGCGATGGCCGCAACCCGGTCAATGAGGAAAGGCTCTGTCACCGGATTGGTATTGGCGGCAAACACCACCAAAGCATCCACATTGGCAACCGCAGGACGGACAAAGCAATTGCGTCGGGGCAGTATTTTCTCCACCATTCCCTTGCCGTTTTGGACGGTGATCTCCACCATATCGCCGGTCAAAGGGCTTTCCCGATGCTTTCTTAAACTGCCTCTGCCACGGCAGGTCACAATACCTTCCGGGCATTTCACATCATAAAATCCGCTGATTGACCGGACGATACGACCAATTCTTTTTTCCGTCATTGATATAATCCATTCCTCTTTTCCGTGATTGGGCTTCCACATCCCCGGCATTTTCCGTATCCACCGGAGGGTCTGTATCCGGGGTTTCCGTGGGAGGCTCAGTGGGCGGTGCCGTAGGCTCGGGAGGATCCGTAGGATCTTCCACCGGCGGCTCTGTGGGAGGTTCTGTAACAACCGGTTCTGTTTCTACCGGTTCTGTTTCGGTGGGTTCCGGCTCAGGCTCAGGGCCTTTGGAGATCACCAGTGTGACTACCGTTGTCAGAGAGGTCTCTTTACCGGCCTCTGCAGACTGGGAGATCACGCGGTTTTCCGCAACCTCTGTGCTGTATTCCCATTCTTCATTGGGTGTGGGGAATCCGTAGGCGACCAACACCTTAATGGCATCTTCATATTTTCTTCCCTCCAGGGAAGGCATATTCACACTGTCAACGCCCTGGGGTACAGAACCCAAACTGATGATCAAGGTCACCTTCTGTTTTTCCGTCAGGGGCTCCCCTTCTGCAGGATCCGTGGACACCACTTTTCCTGCTTCCGTAGGACTGTACTCATAAACGATGGCAATGTCCAGATCCAAATTTTTATCTTCCAGCTTTTTTACGGCATCGGCTTCCGTATTGCCCACAAGATTCTGCATTTTACGAATTTCAGCCGCCATGGGGTCACCGCCTTTGCTGACGGTGATCAGCACAGTCGTTCCCTCCGGCACTTCCAAGCCTGCCACCGGCTCTTGCCGGATCACCCGACCCGCTTCGTATTCTTCGTGGTATTCCTCGCCACCGACCTTCACAGAAAGTCCCATCTTTTTATAATCACCCAGGGGCAATGCTTCTTCATACTTACCGATCATATTGGGTACTGTGACCATTTTCACATCGGAAGAATTTAAGCCGCCGCCCAACAAGATAAACAAGAATACCGCAATGGCGATAACCGCCACCACAGAGCAGGCAATGATTGCTGCCGTGGCCACACGACTGCCATTTCCTTCCGATGACCGTTCTTCACGGACAGGCGTTGTCTTTGGAACTTTCTTTTCTTCCTTTTCCTGGACACGACGGACATGGCGTTCCGCAACGGAATTGCCACCATCGGGGTGAAAGGCGATGGGCTTACGATTGATGACCACTGCATCATCCAAAGAAGATGTCTGATAATCAAAAAGCAGAGCCGGATTTTTCCGAAATTCATCCATATCCGCCAGCAGCTCCGTGGCAGAGCTGTAACGATTGGAAAGATCATGGGCCATGGCCTTCATGATGATCTGTTCCATGCCGCCGGGAATGTTGGGATTTAAGGCTGACGGCAAAATTGCACCGCCGTTAATATGGGCAATGGCAACAGAAACGGGAGATTCTCCTTCATACGGAGGTCTGCCGCTCATCATTTCGTACATGACAACACCCAGGGAATAAATATCCGAGCGGTTGTCCACACGGCCACCCTTAGCCTGCTCCGGGGAGATGTAATGAACAGAACCTAATGCTTCCTTGGTGAGGGTATCCCCCTTGGTCATCATACGGGCGATACCAAAGTCAGCCACTTTCACAGAGCCGTTTTTCAGCACCATCACATTATGGGGCTTGATGTCCCGATGGACAACGCCACGGCTATGGGCGTGTTCCAAAGCTTTTGCAATCTGCATGGCAAAATGGAGGGTCTCCTTCCAATTGAGAACACCTTTTTTCTCCATATATTGCTTCAGGGTAATACCTTCGATCAATTCCATAACGATATAATCCGATTCCATGGTTACAGAAGTGGACACATCGTAAACGGAAACAATGTTGGGATGGGACAGCATGGCGACCGCCTGACTTTCCGCATGGAAACGGCGACGGAAGTCCTCATCATCCAAAAAATCGTCTTTTAATATTTTAATTGCCACCAAACGGTTCAGTCTGTGACAACGAGCTTTATACACAACGGCCATACCGCCTGAACCGATCACTTCCAAAATCTCATATCGGTTATCCAGCAATCTGCCAATATACTTATCCATGATTGAACATTCCTCCCTTCCCCGATTATATTTCCACCAGGACGCAGGTCACATTATCCGGCGCACCCCGTCCCTTGGCAATATCCACCATAGACTGACAGCACTGCTGCTTGTCCTGCCCGTGGATCACTTCAAACAAAAGTTCCTGATCATCCAGAAGATTGGAAAGTCCATCACTGCACAGCAGTAGATATGTACCTTTTTCCAATTTCTTATGATAAAGGTCGCACTCAGTCATAGATTCCGTGCCAACAGCACGGGTAATGTAGTTTTTCCCGGGAAATGATTTGGCCTGCTCCGGCAGTAATTCCCCACGGTTGATCATAAGCTGAACCAGAGAATGGTCAACGGTGATCTGGGTAATGCCTTCTTCATCAATATGATAGGCACGGCTGTCACCCACATTGGCAAAGGTTGCATATTTTCCTTTCAGCAGCACCGCTACCAGGGTAGTACCCATGCCGGAAAATTCCTCAAACTGACGGGATTGATCATAAACGGTGAAATTAGCCAATTTTAAGGCATTTTTCAACATTTGGTCGATTTTATCCGGATCCATGTCGGATTTCCAGCTATGTTTGACCTCCTGGGTAAACACATCCACCGCCAAAGAGCTGGCAACATCGCCGGACTTGGCACCACCCATTCCGTCGCAAACCACGCACAAAAGGGTATTTTTATCCAGTTGCTCCACAATGTGGGCATCCTGATTGCTGCTGCGAACACAACCGGGATCCGTTAAAGACCAATATTGCATAGGGAAATCTCTCCTTTCTGAGAATCGGTAAAACGCTCAGCTTTTTCCTTTGGTATATTTTCTGCGAAGCTGACCGCAGGAGGCATCAATATCTCCACCCAAACTGCGGCGAACCGTTGCCGGTACGCCACCGTCTTCCAAAATCTTCTGGAATTGGGCAATTGCCTGCTTGGTACTGGGTTTTAAGGGGCTTTCCTCCACATGATTCAGGGGAATCATATTCACATGGGCACTCATGCCCTTTAACCGCTTTAACAGCAATCGGGCGTCATCTGCTCTGTCATTGACCCCGTCGATCATGGCATATTCGAAGGAAATCCGTCGTCCCGTTTTTTGATAATACCGACGGCAGGCATCCAACAGTTCCTCCGTGGGATAGGCCTTATTCACCGGCATAATGGTATCACGCACCGTATTATTGGGTGCATGAAGGGATACAGACAAGGTAAGCTGTAATTTTTTCTCCGCCAGACGGTCGATCATCGGTACAATGCCGCAGGTGGAAAGACTGATATGCCGCATGGAGATGTTCATCCCCTCCGGGTCATTCACAAGCTCCAAAAACCGCATCACATGGTCATAATTATCTAAGGGTTCCCCAATGCCCATCAATACGATATGGGAGATGGGATGGCCGGAATCCAACTGGGTAAACAGCACCTGATCCAGCATTTCATGGGGCATCAGCTGACGAACAAAGCCACCTAAGGTAGAGGCACAGAAGGCACAGCCCATTTTACAGCCCACCTCCGTGGAAATGCAGACAGAATTTCCGTAATGATACCGCATCAAAACCGTTTCCACACAGTTTCCGTCTTCCAGTTCCCAAAGATATTTCACCGTGCCATCCTTTTGCGATTCCTGCTTACGGATGACCTTGGGGGTATAAATGGGGTATTTCTCTGCCAAAACATCCCTGAGGGATTTGGGCAAATTGGTCATTTCCTCATAAGAGGATACGCCCTTATGCAGCCAGGAAAATACCTGCTTTGCCCGAAAGGCAGGTTGTCCCAGTTCTTTCAGCACCACACCGATCTCCGATGCGGTCATGGATTTAATAGGATTCATACTTTTCTCCGCAGACGGCATATAAAAAATCCGTCTGTATCATATTCTCCGGGAACCAGCGTCAACATTCCCGTATTATTTTCCGGAAAAATATCCGGTAAATTCAGTTTTTCCAGGTAAAAATCCGGGTTTTCTTTCAGGAATTTTTCCACAACACCTTCATTTTCCCGTCGCACCAATGTGCAGGTGGAATACATCAGCACACCACCGGGTTTCACATAAGATGCCTGATTTTTCAAGATTGCAAGCTGCAAAGCCGGCAGATCCTTCATGGTATCCGGGTCTTTTTCCCGAATATCCGGCTTTTTCCGAATGATGCCGTAGCCGGAGCAAGGCACATCTGCGATCACTGCATCCATGCTGCCAACCCATTGGGGATTGCAAACCGATGCATCCTGCTCCATGGCGGTGATACCGGAAAATCCCAGTCGATTGGCACCGTTTTGGATCAGCACTGCCTTATGGCTGTGAATATCGCAGGAAATGATCTCCGCTTTCCCGTCTGTTGCCACGAATGAAGCAAAGCTCTTACCGCCGGGAGCGGCACAGCAGTCCAGAATACGGATGGCATCTTTCGGAAACTGACCGCAAAGCACACTTAATTTGGCGGCAGGATCCTGAATGTAAAACAGTCCTTCCCGGAAAGAAGGCAGTTTTTCCAAACTGCCGGTATCGGATAGGATCAGGCAATCGGGAAGCCAGGGATGGATCTGTACGCAAACGCCTTCCTGCTCCAGTTTCTTTCCTAAATCATGGGCAGAAATTTTTAATGTATTGACTTGTGCAAAGGTTTTGGGGGCATCATTGTTGGCACGAAGCATACCTTCCAGCCGTTCCTCCCCCACATAGGCACGGAACAGTTCCACAAGTCCTTTCGGGTGGCTATATTGCTCCCAAAGGGTTTCAGGCTGAGAAAGGTTCTGCCGGTTTCTCACACCGTTTCGCAATACGCCATTGACAAGTCCCGGTGCATTTTTTTGCTTGGGGAAATATTTTTTAGCCAGGGTCACGGATTCATTCACTGCGGCAGAATCCGGTATCCTGTCCGTTTCCAAAATCTGATAAAGTCCCAAATGAAGAATATCCCGAACACCGGGGTGCAGATCCTTCAGTCGACCGGTCAATAGCTGACTTAAATAAAAATCCAGCTTGATCCGGTTTTGCAAAACACCATAGCACAGTCTGGAAGCCAGAGCCGCCTCTCGGCGATCCAGCCGATCCCGACTGATATAGTTTTTCAAAATACCATTGGACCATGCACCGTCCTTACGGCAGGCGATCAGCACATTCAGGGCTGTTTCACGGGCTCCCACGATCAATACTCCTGGGGATGGCCACGGAAGTAATCCGGTGCAGCCATCCGTTTACCGCCCTCAGCCTGCAAGGTGCGAATTTCCAAAACACCCTCACCGCAAGCCATTTTCAGTCCGGTTTTGGTCAATTCCAAAACCGTTCCCGGAGCTTTCTCCGTGGTTTCCTTTAAAACAGCAGTTTCATAAACCTTAAACCGCTTCCCTTTCAGTTCCATGGTGGCCACCGGCCAGGGATTCATTCCCCTCACATGGTCATGGAGCTTTTGTGCAGATTTGGTAAAGTCCATGGGACACATGGATTTATCCAGCATAGGGGCATAGGTTGCCTTGCTGTGATCCTGGGGTACAGATGTAACTGTACCGTCAGCGATTGCACAAAGGGTCTTATCCAAAAGATCCGCACCCAGCACTGCCAGACGATCCAGCAGTTCTCCAGCGGTTTCGTTTTCGCCAATGGCTGTCACGGCGGTATCGATCATATCACCGGCATCCATTTCCCGGCAAAGATACATAGCTGTCACGCCGGTTTCCTGCAAACCATCCAGCACCGCCCACTGATAAGGTGCAGAGCCACGATAGGAAGGCAATAAACTTGCATGGATATTGATACAACCCTTTTCGGGAATATCCAATACCCGTTGGGGCAAGATCCGGCCGTAGGCGACCACCGCCACCACATCCGGCTGAAGTGCCTGAAGTTCCGCAACGGTTTCATCCTCCCGGAAATTTTCCGGCTGATATACGGGAAGATTATGGGCAAGTGCCAATTCCTTTACCGGAGAAAAGGCCAGCTTCATACCACGATTTTTCGGTCTGTCCGGCTGGGTATAAACACCAACCACATGATGACCTTTCTCTAAAATTTTCTGCAGGCAGGTGGCCGCAATATCCGGCGTACCCATGAAAACGACTCGCATTTATTCTTCTCCCATCAATTCTTCTTCGCTTAAATACCGCTCCATAACTTCGGTATAAATAATACCGTCCAAATGATCCAGCTCATGACAGAAGCATCGGGCAGTCAATTCTTCACCCTCATACTCGTGCCAAACGCCATGACGATCCTGGGCTTTTACCTTGGCATAATAAGGCCGATTTACCAGTCCGTATTTGCCCGGTACACTGAGGCAGCCCTCCGGTCCGATCTGTTCCCCATCGGTTTCCACCAGGCTGGGATTGATCAGCTCCAAAATTTCCTCACCGTTATCCACCAGCACTACCCGGCGTAAAATTCCCACCTGGGGTGCGGCAAGACCCACACCTTCGGAATCGATCAGGGTTTGACGCATATCATCCAGCAAGCTATGGAGCTTACTGTCAAAGTTTTCCACCGGTCTGCACACCTTATGCAGTGCAGGCTCTTTTACGGTTAATATTTTTCTGATACCCATATTTTTCTACATCCTTTAGTCAAATCCGTTTATATCGAGAAAGGCAGATACTTTACGATTTTCCTTATCCTGACTGAACTGTCGCAAAAGATGCCCCAACAACTGTCGAATTCCAGGATTCAAGGAGCATTTCACCGTCAGGCGATAACGGAAATGATAGTTAATTTTCGGTACGGGACAAGGTGCAGGTCCTAAGACTGTATGATCAGCACTTTGATATACCGGATCTTTCAGTAAAGAAATCAAACTGTCCCGAAATTTGGTAGCACCGCGGATGACCCGTGCCTCCTCCTGACCGGAGAAAGTAATTAAAATCACATCCGCAAAGGGAGGATACCGCAGTAGCTGCCGTATGGCAAGTTCTCTTTGATAAAAGCCATCATAATCCTGCCGGGCTGCAAGGCAGATCACCTCATGCTCCGGCACCATAGACTGAATGATGGCACTGCCGGGACTGTCACCCCGGCCGGCACGACCCACCACCTGGGTGAGCATATTGAAGGTGGTTTCCGAAGCACGGAAGCTGTTATGGTATAAGCCCATATCCGCATCCAGAACACCCACCAATGTCACATTGGGAAGATTTAAGCCCTTGGCTACCATCTGCGTACCCAACAAAACGGAGGTATTTTCCCTTTGGAACTGATCCAAAATGGCCTCGTGGGTATTGGTCACAGTCACAGTATCCGCATCCATCCGGGCAACCGTCATTTGGGAGAAGATCCCCTCAATTTCCTGCTGGACCTTCTGCGTACCTACACCGACGCGTTTGGTAGGGCCACCGCAGGAAGGACAGCGTTTTGGTGCCACCTCCGAGTGACCGCAATAGTGACACATCATCCGTTCATTGGCGGAATGATAAGTCAAATTGGCACTGCATCGGGGACACTGGGGTGTTTCTCCGCAATATACGCAAACCACAGCACGGCTGTTGCCTCTGCGGTTTAAAAACAGCACCGTCTGTTTCCCCTCCTGCTTTGTCTGCCCCATGGCATCCTGCAAGGGATAACTCAAAATGCTGTCATTTCCCAGCTTGATCTGCTCCTTCATATCCACGATCTCCACTTTAGGCAGCTTTCTGCCACCGTAACGTGAGGATAAGGTATATAGCTGATAAGTGCCGATCTTAGCTTGGTACATGGTTTCCACAGAAGGTGTGGCAGAGCCCATCACCACAAGGGCTTTTTCTTTTAAACCTCGCCACAAAGCCACTTCTTTGGCATTGTAACGGGGAGTATTTTCCGATTTATAAGAATGTTCCTGCTCTTCGTCCAAAATCACAAGTCCCAGATCCTGACAAGGTGCAAATACTGCCGAGCGAGTACCGATCACCACCTTGGCATCCATGGAGCGGATCCGTTTCCATTGGTCATACCGCTCCCCTGCCGGCAAAGAGCTGTGAAGCACCGCAACCTGATCGCCAAACCAAGCCACCATCACCCCCAAAAGCTGAGGGGTCAGGGCAATTTCCGGCACAAGCAAGATCGCTTGCTTACCCAGATCCAGGCAGGCACGGATCAAGCTGATGTACACGGAGGTTTTTCCGGATCCGGTGACGCCATATAGCAAAGCCGCACCGGGATCAGTCTGTATCAATTGCTTAGAAAGCCCTTCAAAGGCTCGATTCTGTTCTTCATTCAGAACCAGGGGTTTTTCCACATTGGCAGGACGGATCTCCTTACAGCGAAGGACGGGTCTATCCCACAAATGCACATATCCTAACTCCGCAAGTCGTTTCACCGTGGTAGGCTTTGCACCGGTAAAATAACAAAGTTCCTTCACCGATACACTTCCTAAAGAACACAAACTCTCCAGCACAGCCTTCTGTGCAGCAGCGGAGCGGGGTCTGCCGGCAGCATATTCCATAGCTTCTTCGGAGGAAGATGCCAGGGATGCGATCTTTTCCGTTTTATCCGAGGTTTTCCGTTTGAAATTCTGATGGGCAACGATCCATTTTTTCGCCATCAGGTAGCTGATGGCTTTTTCAAACCGTTCCTCATCGGAAACTGCACTGCGGAGAATTTCTCCCGTGGAAGAACCGCCGCAATCGGAAAGAATCTGCAAAATACATTCTCCATCCTTTTGACGAAGGGTTTTTTCCTGCCAGGAACGATCCTCTGTCAGGCTGTACCGCTCTGTGGTTTGAAACCACAAGCCGGCAGGAAGCATGGCCCGAAGGGCATCATAAAAACTGCAATAGCAGCGATTACGGAGAAAGGCCGCCAAACGAAGCATGGTATCGTTTAGCAAAGGAGTTTCATCCAAAACGGATTCGATTCCCTTCAGCCCCGCAGCACTGCCCTCCTCCAAGGAAAGCACCACGCCTTCACACTGGCGGTTTCCTCTGCCAAAAGGTACGATCACACGCACACCGGCACTCACGGAAAGATTTTCCGGCACAAAATAGGAATAGGGCTTATCAATGGCAAAATTGGCCGCACTGACAGCTATTTTTGCATTCATAAAGCCCCCTCCTTTTCTTAGTTACAATATTCGTCCTTCAGCGATGCAGTCAGTTTTCCTTCTGCAACCTCACGGATGGCCAGTGTGACCGGCTTTTCCGTCAAATCTTCCTGATATTCTTCTGCCTCACTGGCGATCTGACGGGCTCTGTGTGCCACAACATTCACCAGCAAATAACGGCTATCCACATTCTTCAGCAAATCTGCTACGGGGGGGTACAACATATTCTTTTCCTCCAATTTTAATCCGCCTCTTTGGCGATAATTTTTAACATTTCTTCAACGCAGGCATCCACCTGATCGTTAATTACGATATAATTATATTGCTTGCTCTGCTCCATTTCCCAGTTGGCTCTTTCCAAGCGAACCTGGATCTGATCTTCCGCAGTGTCACCGCGACTGCGAAGACGGCGTTCCACTTCCTCCATGGAAGGCGGTGCAATAAAAATCAAAACTGCCTCGGGGCAGGATCTGCGAACTTCAAACGCACCGTTAGGCTCAATGTCCAAAATTACATGGCCACGCTGGAGCTTGTCCTCCAATTGACCCCGGGGCGTGCCGTAAAAGTTATTCATGTGGGCATCGTATTCCACAAACTCCCCACGGTCGATCATGTCCCGGAAGGTTTCCTTGGACACAAAATAGTAGCTTACCGCTTCGATCTCACCGGGACGGGGCTCTCTTGTGGTTGCGGACACAGAAAAGAGAAGATCCTCTCTGTGTGCCATCACCTTTCCCAAAACGGTACTTTTTCCCACGCCGGACGCACCGGAGATCACAAATAATTTTCCTTTAGCCATCCTGGTTCTCCTTTGTATCTTCCCAGCGAGCCGCCAATGCTTCCGGGGTGAGGGCAGATAAGATTACATGATCCGTATCCATCAAAATAACGGAACGGGTCTTTCTTCCGTAGGAAGCATCGATCAACATACCACGCTCTTTTGCCTCCTGCATTACACGCTTAATAGGGGCCGATTCCGGCTCCAGAACCGACAAAACACGCCCCGGGGCAATCATACTGCCAAATCCAATACTGATCAGCTTCATAATTCCCTCTTATTCTATGTTCTGTGTCTGTTCGCGGATCTTTTCCAGTTCTGCCTTAATGTCCACCACAATGCGAGCCAGGTTCACATCGGTACACTTGGAGCCGATGG
>JAZRRA010000021.1:0-17528 GCA_045650305.1 Faecousia sp. | reverse complement strand
GCTCTGGGGATCTCGATCATGGTGCCGACTTCGTACTGAAGCTCGATGCCGGAGGCAGCGATTTCTGCATCAGCAGTCTTAACCACAACATCCTTAACGAATTTCAGTTCCTTCACATCGCCAACCAGGGGGATCATGATTTCGGGAACCATGTTCCAGTCGGGATGATTCTTCTTCACAGCGATAGCAGCACGGATCACAGCCTTAGTCTGCATAGCAGCGATCTCGGGGTAGGTGACGCTCAGACGGCAGCCACGGTGACCCATCATGGGGTTGAACTCATGCAAGGATGCAATGATGTCCTTAATCTGCTGTACAGTCTTGCCCTGAGAAGCGGCCAAAGCGGCGATGTCTTCCTCAGTGGTGGGTACGAACTCGTGGAGGGGGGGATCCAGGAAACGGATGCAAACGGGGTTGCCTTCCATAGCCTCGTAAAGACCCTCAAAGTCAGCCTGCTGCATGGGCAGGATCTTATTCAGAGCAGCTTCACGCTCCTCAACAGTGTCGGAGCAGATCATTTCGCGGAAGGAAGCAATACGGCCTTCCTCGAAGAACATATGCTCGGTACGGCACAGACCGATACCCTCTGCACCCAGGGAGCGAGCCTTGATGGCATCACGGGGAGAGTCGGCGTTGGTGCGAACCTTCAGTACACGGTACTGATCAGCCCAGCCCATGATTCTGCCGAACTCGCCAGCGATTTCAGCTTCCTTGGTGGGGATCAGGCCATCATAAATGCAACCGGTGGAGCCATCCAAAGACAGCTCATCGCCTTCATGGAAGGTCTTGCCTGCCAGAGTGAACTGCTTGTTTTCTTCGTCCATGTTGATTTCGGTACAGCCGGAAACACAGCAAGTACCCATGCCACGGGCGACAACGGCAGCGTGAGAAGTCATACCGCCACGAACGGTCAGGATGCCCTGAGCGGCCATCATGCCCACAATATCTTCGGGGGAAGTTTCCAGACGAACCAGAACAACCTTCTCGCCACGGGCTGCCCATTCCTTGGCATCCTCAGCGGTGAAGACGATCTTACCGGCAGCAGCTCCGGGGGAGGCAGCCAGTGCCTTGCCGATGGGTTGTGCTTCCTTCAATGCCTTGGCATCGAACTGGGGATGGAGCAGGGTGTCCAGAGTACGGGGCTCGATCATGGCAACAGCCTTCTTCTCGTCAATCATGCCTTCGTCAACCAGGTCGCAGGCGATCTTCAGAGCGGCAGGAGCGGTACGCTTACCGTTACGGGTCTGGAGCATGTACAGCTTGCCATTTTCTACGGTGAACTCCATGTCCTGCATATCACGGTAGTGATTTTCCAGGATGGAGCAAACTTTCTCAAACTGAGCAAATGCCTCGGGGAACTTCTCAGCCATCTCGCTGATGGGCATGGGAGTACGCACACCGGCAACCACGTCTTCGCCCTGAGCGTTGGTCAGGAACTCACCGAACAGCTTTTTCTCGCCGGTAGCGGGGTTACGGGTGAAAGCAACGCCGGTGCCGCAGTCGTCGCCCATGTTGCCGAAGGCCATGGACTGAACGTTAACAGCGGTGCCCCAGGAATAGGGGATGTCGTTCTCACGGCGGTAGATGTTTGCACGGGGGTTATCCCAGGAACGGAAAACAGCCTGGACAGCGCCCATCAGCTGTTCCTTGGGATCGGAGGGGAAGTCCATACCGATCTTGTTCTTGTACTCAGCCTTGAACTGGCCTGCCAGATTCTGCAGATCTTCAGCGGTCAGCTCCACATCCAGCTTAACGCCCTTTTCTTCCTTCATCTTGTCGATGAGGACTTCAAAGTACTTCTTGCCGACTTCCATAACAACGTCGGAATACATCTGTATAAAACGGCGCTAGCAGTCCCATGCCCAACGGGGATTGCCGGACTTGGTTGCCAAAACCTGAACAACATCTTCATTCAAACCCAGGTTCAAAATGGTATCCATCATGCCGGGCATAGATGCACGGGCACCGGAACGGACAGAAACCAGCAGGGGATTTTCCTTATCACCGAACTTCTTACCGGTGATCTCCTCCAGCTTGGTGACATATTCCATGATCTCAGCCTGGATATTGTCATTGATTTTGCGGCCATCTTCGTAGTACTGGGTGCAGGCTTCGGTAGAAATAGTAAAACCCTGGGGAACAGGCAGACCGATATTAGTCATTTCCGCCAGGTTTGCGCCCTTACCGCCCAGCAGCTCACGCATGGAGCCATTGCCTTCGGTAAACAGATAAACGAACTTTTTAGACATTAGAAAATACTCCTTCCAAATGTTTTTGGCAGCGTCCTGCTGCCAATTCTTTCTTTTTTTACTTTAGATTTCATTAGGGCGTGAACAGTATAGCATAGGTTGTCAAAAAAAGCAATTATTTTTATATAAAACTATGAAAATTTTTGCATTTTCTCTGCTGTAAGGGCAAAATGTACAAAAAAACCATAAATGAGAGCCAAAACGCCCCCTGGATTTGTAAATATGAAAAAATCAAAGTGGAAAATGGATAATTTCTTACAAGTCGTAGATATTTTCTGCTGTTTTTCTTAAAAAATAAAATTTTTGGGCAGGAGTTTCCTCCTGCCCAAAACGATTATTTTTCCAAAGCCATCATTTTTTCAATCCGGCGTTGGTGCCGTTCACCATGGGAAAATTCTGTGGAAAGCCAGGTGTCTACAATCTCCAAAGCCAGATTTGTGCCAACCACACCTTCCCCCATAGCGATCATATTGGTATCGTTATGTTCCCGGGAGAGTCTGGCAGACATCACATTGGTAAGAAGGGCACAACGGATGCCCTTGACCTTATTTGCCACGATGGAAACACCAATGCCGGTGGTACAAAGGACGATACCCTTGTCACACTGACCCTCTGCCACAGCGTATGCAGCCTGGGAGGCAAAGTCCGGGTAGTCACAGCTATCCAAAGAATGGGTGCCGAAATCCAAAACCTCAAACCCCTTTTTCTGCAAATGGCTTACCAGTGTATTTTTCAGTTCCAATGCACCATGATCGCAGGCAATTGCAATTTTCATATCATTTCCTCCTATACGACGAAACCGCCGTTAATTCCTAAAACTTGTCCGGTAATAAATTTTCCGTCTGCCAGGTAGCAGATGGCCTCTGCCACATCTTCCGGTGTTCCCAAACGCCCTACCGGGGTTTCCTGGCGAAGCTCCTCCAAAATATCCGGCTCCACATTGCCGCACATATCCGTCCGAATCACACCGGGAGCCACACAGTTGACCCGGATACCGCTGGGTCCCAACTCCTGAGCCAGTGCCTTTGTTAAGGCGATGATTGCACCTTTGGTGGCAGAATATGCCGCCTCGCAGGATGCACCCACCTGACCCCACATGGAACTGACGGTGACGACAGAACCGGATTGCTTTTTCAAAAACATGGGGATGGCGGTTTTGATGCAGTGATACACACCTTTTACATTCACATCGAACAACCGATCCCAATCCTCTTCCGAGAGGGACTGGAAAAGACCGGTATGGCAGATGCCGGCATTACAAACCAAAATATCCACATCCGGGATCCGGGAAAAGGCTTCCGCAACCTGCATACTGTCGGAAACATCACAGCAGATCGGGATCGCCCCCGTATCTGCCGCTACAAAAGCGGCGGATTCATGCTCTTTTTCATAAAGGAAATAAACCTGATCCCCCCGGGCAGCAAAGGCCCGGACAGTGGCAGCACCGATACCCCGTGAGCCACCGGTGACGACGACGGTTTGCATAGGAATATCCTCCTTGATTTTAAAATGGAAATGGCTGCTGACAAGGGCAGCAGCCATGGGATCTTTTATCTTCTGCGGCTCTTGGTTCTATGTTCAGAATACTGACGGATAGAAGAGAGCTTGCTGTCGGATTCACTCATAAAAGCTTTCAGCCGTTCCTCAAAAAGTTGGTCGGCAGTTTTGGGTGCCGGCGGCGGAGTGGGAGCAGAACTGTTCTGCCGGGGGGCGTTTCCTTCCCGACGGGGGGCTCCACTGAATTTACCTGCAGGTTTGGCAGGTGCGGCTTCCAAACGCTTCATAGAAAGATTGATCTTATTGCCCTCAATACCGATGACAACCACCTTCACATCCTGACCCTCGGTCAGATGCTGGCGAATATCACTGACGTATGTATTGGCAACTTCCGAAATATGGACCATACCGGTCTTGTTTTCAGGCAATGCTACGAATGCGCCGAAATTTGTGATAGTTTTAATTTTGCCTTCCAAAATGGCTCCCACGGTTAACTCCATGCTTTGAATGTTTCCTCCGATTCAATCCTGATTTGTGGTGACGACCTCATAAAATGTGGTGTCAGAATCGACATAGCCCAATTCTTTTTCAGCGATGTCTTTTACGCCCTGGACGGTATCTTTTTCATCCATAAGGGCTTGCTGTTCTTCAATTTCCTGCTCCAGCTGGGCGGCCTGCTCCCGCAGTGCGTCTTTTTCGCCGCGATAATGCTGGATGCCGGAATGCAGCACGGTCAGAGCCGCGGCGGACAGAAGGATGGTTGCCAGAACTGCACATTTGAGTAACAGGGAACTGTGACGATAAACAAGGCGAAATTTTTTCTTGTTTGCCATTCTTGGCACCTCCGTTTTTCTGTCGCTTAATACTGCGGCTATTCTCTACTATTGTAAACCATTTTTTCCATATTGCAAATAAAATTTTTAAAAAATTCCATATTTTTTTAAAAATTTTTCTAAATTGGCGGAAAATTCCCCGGATGATTCTGAAAAACAGCCCCCAAACCCCATTAAAAACCGGTCTAAGCCAGATTCCCGGCAGAAATTCCCAAAGAAGTGCCCCTACCAAAAGTCCCATCACATACCCAAATCGAATATCGCCGTGACAGATGGCAAAACCTAAATACAGCCAGCCGTAGCCCACTGCCGGCAAGAAAATCAAATCCGCCAGGTAGCTGTGACGGATGCGTAAGGGGCGTAAAAATCCATGGATCAGTCCCAATACAGCCCCGATCAGGCAGGCTACGGCAAACCGATAGCCATCCAATGCCGGACCGGTCATGGGAACAACTTTCGAAACCAGCCCCGTTCCGGGCGGGGTTCTTCATAAATCAGGGCATCCACCGTACCGTCGGCTGCCACTTGTCCGCCCTCGGGGGAGAGGCTTTTCAATTGCAACGACTGTCCGTGAACCCGAAGAATACCCATGGAGGTTTGGAGAATGATGGTTTGATCGTCAAAGCGGATCACCTCGGTGACACCGGATACCGAAAGTCCTTTTCGTCCGTTCAGGATCACCTTGTGGGGTAATTGCAGTGTTTCGTCTGTCATGGGAACACCTCCTTCGTCAAAACATACTATGCCGCAAAAGCTGTGTTTAGACCATTCGTTGACAGCTATGGGAAATTCCTTTATAATAGCGGTAAAATGCAAGGGGTGGTGACACAGTGGAGATCGGCGTTCGGCGTTTAGAAGGAGAAAGCGGTCATATTGCCGGGAGAAAACTTCTGAAAGAAATGTATGAAGCAAAATTCGGTACGACCTTACCGGAAATTCTGGTCACAGAGTTGGGAAAACCCTATTTTCCCAATTCCCGGGTGCATTTTTCCATTTCCCACACACCCTGCCATGTGTTTTGTGTTTTGGCAGATCGCCCCGTGGGTATCGATGGGGAGGAAATGGATCGGGATATTCGCCTTGCACTTGCAGAGAAAATATTATCCCCGGTGGAAAAGTCCTATTATGAACAAGCCCGGGATAAGCGGCAAACCCTTCTGCGGCTTTGGGTTTTGAAAGAAGCCTATGCCAAATGCCTGGGGACAGGCTTGCAGGGGTATCCGAACCGTACGGAATTTTCCCCGGACGATCCCCGGATCTCTGAGATAGACGGCTGCTTTGTAGCGGTTGTAACCGAATGACCCAAAGGTATGCAAAAACAAAAAATTACCGTACTAATAAATTTAAATTGTAGGGGAGGGTCTTGACCCTCCCGGCAATTTTACCGCTGTAAAATTGCGATTGCCGCAGGCAATAACATGATATTTTCTTGCGAAAATCCGGAAAATGCAAACATTTTCCGGAGGGAGGGTCAAGACCCTCCCCTACGATGTGGTATATTATAATCGTAAGATAAACATAAAATTATCAAATAAAATAAGGAGTCCATGATATGCTGTTTGATACCCATGCCCATATGAATGACCCGGTTTTTGATGAGGATCGGGATCTTTTGCTGCAAAGTTTGCCGGAGCAAGGCGTCGGTTTGGTGATGAATCCCGGTTGTAGCCTGGAAAATTCCCTTCAGGCTATCGCCATTGCGGAAAAATACCCCTTTGTCTATGCGGCTGTGGGTACGCATCCCGATACTGCCGATGAAGTGGATGAGGCGGTGATCGATACTTACCGCCAATTGTGCAAGCATGAGAAGGTAAAGGCCATTGGTGAGATCGGTGTGGATTACTATTATGAAACCATCCCCCGGCAGGTGCAGTTAAAAGCCTTCCGTATGCAGATGGAACTGGCACGGGAAACCGGTCTGCCGGTGATCATCCATGAGCGGGATGCCCACGATGACGGCATGAAAATGATCAAGGAATTTCCAAATGTGACGGGTGTATTTCACTGCTATTCCGGCTCTGCGGAAATGGCACGGCAACTGGTGAATTTAGGCTGGTATATTGGCTTTACCGGTGTTTTGACCTTTAAAAATGCCAGAAAAGCGGTGGAAACTGCCCAGTCGATTCCTTTGGATCGGATCGTTTTGGAAACGGACTGCCCCTTCATGGCACCGGAGCCCTTCCGGGGCAAACGAAACCACCCCGGTTATCTGTACCGCATGGCAGAAAAATTGGCAGAATTACGGGGACTGTCTTTGGAGGAGATCCAATCCATCACCACCGAAAACGGAAAACGGCTATATAGAATTTGAAAGGCAGGAATTGTCCATGAAAAGAACTTTTGCACTGATTTTATGCCTTTTCTTCCTGCTGGGACTTAGTGCCTGCAAGGAAGAAAAGAGTATCGATAAGAAAAAGCCTGTAAAGAGCAGCCAAAACGATTCCGATTCGGATTCCGGCAGCAACGGCGGCAGCGGAAACGGAAACGGGAACAATGGCGTTCAGGAAGGTTCCGGTACGAAAATTTATACCCGGGAGGACGGTGTCACACTACCGCCTTTGACCGCACCTGAAGAAAGTGCCGGGGAAGTGACCGACGAATTTTTGACCGCACTGGAAAATGCTGACTGGGAAACGGTGAACAAAAGACTGTTCTTGTATAGCTTTTCCCCCACAGATGTGGGTCAGGTGATGTCCGGTGGTATTATGGAAAAGATCATGGGATCTATGACGGTTGTGGATCAGGAAACCACAGACAACGGCGACGGTACTTATACCGTTACGGTCACCATTGAAGCAATTTCCATGAGAGATTTGCTGGAATCTTTGCCGGATTCTGTGTATTCGGAAGCTTCTGCACAAAATGAGATGCTTCTCCTTGCGGATACCGCTGCCCGTACCACCTTTACTGGGCAATTTACCATTTTGCGGTACAGTCAAACGGGAAGTTACTATATCGAGCCGGAGATCAGTTTTGTCAACGCCATCACCGGCGGCCTTTATGACATCTACGAGGAACTGATGCAGCAAGAGGAGGCGGTACAATGAAACGGATTTTCTGCGTGTGTATTGTCTTTTTGATGTTGTTTTCCTCTGTTCCCTTTCCCGCAGCGAAGGCGGAAACGCCCATCGCCGCACAAACCAATTCCTCCAACAATACGGTGAACGGCATTTTCTATGGCGTGATCCCCGTTTTGGTGGGTGATCGCAAAGAGCCGGAGCCTTTTCGGGCGGCAAGGGATGAAGACGGGAATGTTTTTATCCATTTAGGTGATTTTGCGGAAATCGTGGGCGGCACGATGAGCCGCTTGCCCCAGTCCAATATCTACACCATTTCCTATGGCAACTGGGAAATGATCATTTACTGTGAGCAAATGGGCATGTATTTGCAGTATCGCCCGGAAGGCTGCAGTGGATACTACGACTTTTTGGAAAATGGGGCAATGTTCTCTAAGGTGCTGTACCATAATGATACCGATAGCTGGTATTTGCCCATGGACGAATTGCTGTACTTAAGCATGTGCAGTTGGATCTGTGAGGAAAACTATGTGACGGTGATTCGGCCTCAGACCATTTTGGATCTGATTCCCACCATCAAACAGATCGCACCCCACAATCCCTCTTATGCGGATTTGATGGGCGAATCCGTTAAGGAACAGTACGGAAATGCCTTTAAATACGGTTTTTACTCCGCCATCGATGAGATCGATGCCACCTTTATTGTGGATTATTTTTGCGTCGGCTTAGGTTTCAAGGATTCCTATACGTTTGAAGAGGAAATCTTAAAGAAATGTCTGCTTTTGTTGGCAGATGACAGCCCGTATGAGGGAGAATATTCCGGCCTTTATAATGCCGGTGCAGCCTCTATTGAGGATTTTAACAGCGGTTTTGCCAATGCGGCACTGATTTTGGAGGTTTGCCCTCCGGATGTGCAGGTGGCACTCACGCAAAAACTCACCAATTTCTTTGGAATGGCATTAAGTACCTCCGATGTGACCAAGGTCACCGATCAATTGAGTGCGGATTCTTCTTTCGCGGAACCGGTGGCGGATCTTGTATTCTCTGTGGCAGAAGCCTACTGGACACAGCAGTATTTGCAGGACAATTTCGGAGATCGGCTTTTGTTGATCCAGGAATGGACTAAGAATGAAAAAGAAAATAAATTCGGAAAACAGCTTTATGAAGCCGCAAAATCCGCCTATAACGAATATTATGGAAATTTCCTCACTTCTTTAGCGGAAAATGCGGAGTTTGGTCATGCCATCGGTCTTGTCAATGCGGCGGCAAAGGTGAAGGCCTTGAATACCCCCATGCTGATTTTGACCTTGTTCGATTTTACCGTGGAAACCCTGAAAAAAGCACCGGTTATGGAAAATCTGTTTGAGGAGGCTGAAACGGCACACGACGCTTTGGATCTGATCAATCTTTCCTCGTATATAGGTAACGCCACCACCCGGGAGCTGAAAAAGCTCCACGATCCTTCCAATATGAGCATAGATTTTTTGGAGGATCTGCGGGTAGGTTGTCAAATTTCCCAAAATGCCGCCATGCATGCCCAAAAGAAACTGCTTTCCATGGGCAAGGCACAAAATAAATCCACCCAGCCCGGAACGGAATTCCTGCTGGCTGTCACCAACAGTGCCAAATTTGACGGACTGCTGATGATCACCGGCGATTATGCCGATCTGTACTGCGACGACGAGGGCTGTGTTCGGGAACAGATACCGCCGGAGTATGTCTATGCCGGTGACGGTGTTTTCCTCTCTCCCGTCAACCAGGTTACAGAAGCTCCCCGGGGATTTACTGCCATCGAAACGGCAGAGGATCTGAAAAATATGAAGATGTCCGGCAACTATATCCTGATGGAAGATCTGGAAATTGAAGGCTGGACACCTTTGGGTGACTGGGATCGGGGCTTTAGCGGCATTTTTGACGGCAACGGCCACAGTATTACCATCAATCTCAGTAAGATCGTGGACCTGACGGAAGAAACCTATGGCGGTTTATTCAATTATGTCAGCGGCGGCACGGTGAAGAATCTGCACATGAAGGGAACCTGGACATATCAATTCCAGGAAGCAAGCGATACCACAGACTTTACCTACGATATAAGCATTGGCAGTGTGGCTGCCCATGCCAACGGAGATGCCACGATCTTTAACTGCGTCAGTTCCGTGGATATTAGCTGCGATGCCACGCCCTGGCGGTATAGTTTGAGTAACTATATTGCCGGTATCGTGGGAGATGCATCCAATTATGACAGCAGTCGGGTCAGAATTTCCTATTGTCGGAATCTGGGCAACCTGACCAGCAAGAGCAATTTGGGCGGTATTGTTTGCCAGGCCCAAAATGTGGATATTTATGCCTGCCAAAATGATGGCAAGATCGATTCCAACACCAATGCCGGCGGCATTGTATATTACTGCACCGGTACGATTAAGCATTGTGCAAACCGGGGAGATGTTACCGGTATGAACGGCGATTCCGGCGGTATTGCATACAGTGCCGATTATATTGAAAACTGTCTTAACGCAGGTAGCGTTTTTACGGAAGGTTCTCCCGTGGGATATGGTGCAGGCATTGTAGCCAGCACCAATGGCACGGTGAGAAATTGCGTCAATATCGGTACTACCGGCCGAATCCGCAGCGGCATTTGCGGAAACCTGAAAAAAGACGGCATCATCCGCAATTGCTACTGGATCGAAACGGAATTGCAACTGTTTGCCAATGTGGATAACACCCAGGAAGTCAACGGTGCAAAGCGGAGCGATGGCGAGATGAGCCAGTGGGATATGACCGATCGATACAGCTTCTCCGGCTTTAACTTTATGGGAACATGGACCTTGTACGAGGATATGAAATGTCCCTATCCTTCTGCACTGCTGCTGAACGGTCAAAAACCCCTGATGCTGTAAGAAAATGGATAGGAGAAATTATGAAACAAATCACTTTGGATTGTGAAACCCTGCTTACTGCGGCGGCATTTCACCATGCTTTGGCGGCAAAAATGGAATTTCCTGAATATTACGGCAAAAATTTGGATGCTCTGTTTGACTGCCTGACGGAGATCGGTGAAGATACGGAATTGGTTTTATATAACTGGCATAAGCTGGAATATGCACTCAAAGATTATTCCGGTAAGCTCTTGTATGTTTTTCACTGTGCCTGCAAGGAGAATTCCCAATTGACAGTTACCCTCCATCCTTGATTTGAGGTAAAAAACAATGAAAAAGAGAATTTCTCTGCTGTTAATACTGGCGTTGCTGGTATCCCTTTGCGGATGCACAGTACAGCCTATCCAAACGGTTACGGAATCCATCCTGACCCAGTCGCCGGATGTTACGGAGGCTACCGCCCCGGCTGAAAAAATTACCGTGCCGGATCTGGTGGGACAGCAATATCACAAGCTGACACAGTCCGATGACTATGTCATTGCGATCAGCCAAACCGTTAAAAACGCCTCCCAGGCGGAGGGTACGATTTTGGGACAAGCCCCCTCCGGCGGCACAGAGGCAGACCGGGGCGTTACGGTTTATCTGATCGTTACCACCGGCGGCCCGGAGGAGATCCTTCCCACAGAACCTGCGGAAACGGAACCGGAGGTAAGCCGTCCGGTGTATACAGAACCGGACTTGCCGGAGCAGACCGATCCTCCCGATATGTACCGCCCCACCACCGGTTCTCCCACAGAGCCTTCGGAAACTGCACCGGATCCCACAGATCCTCCCCAGTATTCCTTAGACCGCGACGGCAGCTATACCAGCAAAGAGGATGTGGCACTGTATCTGCATCTATACGGGTGTTTGCCGGGAAATTTTGTGACCAAAAGTCAGGCGAAGGAATTATACAACTGGAAAAGCGGTTCTCTTTCCCAATACGGAAAATGCATCGGCGGCGACCGGTTTTATAACAACGAAGGACTGCTTCCCGGCGGCTATACCTATTATGAATGTGATATTGATACATTGTATAGCTCCAAACGGGGCAGTAAGCGATTGGTGTTTACCTACTCCGGTATCATATACTACACAGACGACCACTATGAATCCTTTGTAAGACTATATTGATATAAAAAATCACAAAATCTGCAAAAAACAGATTTTGTGATTTTTTATGTGTGTTCTACGAAATTCCCAATGCGGCAGTTACCAAAATTCCCAAATTATCCCGGTATATGGTATCGAATTGGCTTAGCGGCAGAGGATTGACGCCCATCCCAACCTCCACCGTATAACCGGGACGGCGAAATTCCTGGATGAACCAATCCTTATAACCTGCAAAAGAGGAATTAAAGGCAGGTTCGGTCAGGGTGTAGCCACTAAGCTGTGCAAATTTCTCTCCCAATTCCCGGGCTCCCGGCACTTCATAATCCCGGAACGTCCAGTATATTTCTTTCCCTTGACTGTGATAGGCCAAAACCAGCTCCGGATCGATCACCTCGGTATAGCCTGCCAACGCCCGGGTTTCAAATTGATTCAGAGGGGCTCTGCCTACATAATCCCGGGGACCGGGGGTGGTAAAGCCCTGGCTAAACTTGATCTCCCGGGCCTGCAACCAGCCGGCGGGATAGTTTAAGTTCAGGTCAACGCCCAATAAGTTGGCCTTCCATCCGGAAGGAAAGGGAATATCCGGGTAATTTTGGCTTAATCTTTGGGCAAGGTCATATTGAATATCTCCGGCAGGTATGGCACCTACTACCAGATCCACACCGTCGGGGTTTACCATAGGCACCATGTAGATCGTGGCTTTTTCCTGAATTTCTCTGGCGTTTATGCCGAATATTGTATCATCGTTAGCAATGGCCACCGCCAAATCTTCTCCAAATTTCAGCAGGATCAGGGTCGTGATCCATTCATTGGCATGATGGGCGGCAGAATAGATCACTTTTCGTGGGCCGTTGCCAATCACCAGTGTCCGAATGGGTCGCTGAAAAGCGGTGCGGGTCAAAAGCTCTGTGCGACAAAATGGGTATTGCCGGACAATAGCCTGGATCATTTCGTCACAGCTTTGGGATGTGACCGGTATTGCGGTATTTACAATGGACATAAAAAATCGCCTCCGACTATTCTATGCCACCCATGAAAAAATGTTGCAAAAGATTACAATTTGGTTTACTATTAACATAAGGTATCCGTAAAATAAGGGAGGAAGTTTTATGAAGAAAATTATTTGCAGTATTCTTTGTATTATGATGCTGATGGCATGGATGGTGTCTGCCGTGGGTTGTAAAGAAGCAGAGCCTCAGGCAACGGAACCGGTGGTTACCACCAATTTGCTGCGTATCGGCATTTTAAGCGATACCCACAGCAATACCAGCCCTGCTTTTAAGCCCTTGGAACGGCTGGAAAAGGCACTGCGGTTTTTTAAGGAAAAGGGCGTGGACGGTGTGATGATCACCGGCGACCTGTTAGACAGTGGTGACAAGGTGTCGCTCATGGATCTGCAGGATGTTTGGCTGGAGGTTTTCCCCAACAATCAAAACGACCTGACCGGCGAGCGTGTAGAGCCTTTGTTTGTCTATGGCAACCACGATGAGGTTTTGGTGGAAGAAGAATTCTGGTTTGACGAGATCGGTTCGGAATATGAAGAAGCCTGGATCAAAGAGATCAAGGGCTATCAATTTGTCGGTGTCCATTATACTAAGGAAAATGGCATGCAGGTGCAAAAACTGTTGGAGCAGGCTAAGGAAAAAAGCACCGATAAACCTTTCTTCTTTGCCCAGCATGTGCCGGCAGCAGGTACGGTTATCGGTGGTTACAGTAACTATGGCGGTAATGTGATCCCCGTTCAGGAAACCCTGAAAAAGAGCTATAATTGCGTGGTCTTTACCGGTCATACCCACCTGCCTATCACCGACGAGCGAGCCATCTGGCAAAGTAACAGTAAAAAAAATCCCCAGTGTACGGTGGTTAGCTGCGGTACGCTCCATTACGGCTTTTTGAAGGACTTTTCCAAATTGGAGATCAATGGCGACCAGCATGCTACCCAGCAGGGTATGTATATGGTGGTAGACGGTTCTCAGGTGACTTTGGAGCGATATAGTTTCAGTGATATGGAATTGACCTACGAAAACGGTGTTGGCAAGATCGATTCCACCCAGGCTAAAATGATCGGCAGTCCCTGGACTTTCGATGCTATGCAGCAGAAAAAACGCCCCTATGACTATGAAGATCGTGCGGAAGCTGCCCAGCAGCCTGTTTTCCCGGAAAACGCCACATTGGAAGTGTCGGAATTGACGACCTCCTCTTTGACCCTGACTGTGCCTGCGGCATCGGTAGGCGCACCGGAGGGCTTTAGTGATGTGGTGCAGTCGTATTACGCCGAGATCATAGATCCCCAGAGCGGAGAGGTTCTCAAGACGGTGGAAATTGCCGCCCCGTACCATATTGACAGAGAACCGGTCCATTTGGATGTACCTGTGACAATTAAGGTAACGGGTCTGGATGCGGCAACGGAATATACCGTTCATGTTTATGCCCGGGAGTGTTATCAGGTAGCCAGCGAACCGCTGTCCTTGCAGGTGACCACATTGGAAGAATCTGATCCGCAGTAAAAAACGGACAATCAATAAACTCCCCCCTGATGTAGGATAATGACTACATCAAGGGGGAGTTTGCTTTGTAATTTATACACCGACCCGGTAAAAATATCGTAGGGAACGGATTTATCCCTTCTGTTAACCCCGATGATGAACCGGGTAACGGAAGGCATACAGTTTCTTGATTGCAGACAATATTAGATGCAGAAGTGGTAAAAAACACCCCGATGATGTGAGGAAAGACATCATCGGGGTGTTGTTTAATTGTTTTTTAAAGTCAGCAGAACGGATGCGTGGACGCCGTCGGAGAATTTATAATATCGGCAGGCACTGTTGGGGTCGGATGCGTTGGTGGCGATGGCCGCATAACCGTCGGACCAGATATAAATCATCAGTGCGGATTTTTCATTCACCTGAAAATGCAATGTGATCATGCTGTCCATGTAGTCCAGGCGATTGTCGGAGGGCCGTTTTTCCTCGGAGGATGACCGTTCAGCTATTAAATAATTATAAATGTGGCTTACCAGAGGATTTTCCACCACTTTTTGCGTTCCGTCACCATAGGTTACGGTGCAGATCATGTTATTCATCAATGCACCCTGGGGAGGAATTTCCGTAGGCGGTGCGGTGGGTTCCGGTTCTGTGGACACCGGGCCGGTAGGAATGATGATCTGGGGCTCGGTGGGGGCAGTGCTTTCGGTGGCTGTGGTGGGAGCTGCGGTGTCTTTTTCGGTTTGACAGCCGGCCAAGGATCCCAAAATCATCAGGCACACCAGCAATAAGCTAAGAAAACGGATCATTTTCTCGTACCTTGCCTTTAATTATTCGCCGTAGCCCTGGGGGTTCTTGCTCTGCCAGTTCCAGGAATCCCGGCACATATCAGTCAGGTTCTTAGTGGCCTTCCAACCCAGAATTTCTGCACTCTTAGCAGGATCTGCGTAGCAGGTAGCCAGGTCGCCGGGGCGGCGATCCACGATCTGATAGGGAACCTTCACACCGTTGGCACTTTCAAAGGCGTTGACCATATCCAAAACACTGTAACCGGTACCGGTACCCAGGTTGAATACATCACAACCCTTATTATTTTCCACATACTTAACAGCAGCTACGTGACCTCTTGCCAGGTCAACCACATGGATATAGTCACGAACACCGGTGCCGTCGTGGGTGTCGTAGTCGTTGCCGAAAATGCTGAGTTTTTCCCGGCGACCGATGGCGACCTGGGTAATATAGGGCATCAGATTGTTGGGGATACCTCTGGGATCTTCACCGATCATGCCGCTTTCGTGGGCACCGATGGGGTTAAAGTAACGCAGCAGAACGATGCCCCACTCCTTGTCAGCGTTGGCCATGCCGGAGAGGATCTGCTCGGTCATGTACTTAGTCCAGCCGTAGGGGTTGGTGCAGTAGCCGGTGCGGCTGTTTTCCCGCAGGGGCATTTCGTTGTCACCGGTATAGACGGTTGCAGAAGAGGAGAAGATGATGTTCTTCATGCCAACTTCTTCCATGACTTTGGTCAGTACCAAAGTGGAGTTTAAATTGTTGTCATAATACTTCCAGGGAATGGAAACACTTTCGCCAACGGCCTTCAGGCCTGCAAAGTGGATGACGCAGTGCAGCTCATTTTCTGCAAAGATCTTCTTCAGCAGAGCTTCGTCACGGACATCGCCTTCGTAGAATTTTACCTTCTTGCCGGTGAGCTGCTCTACCCGGTTCAGGCTTTCGGGGTTGGAGTTGCACAGATTGTCAACCACCACAACGCCATAGCCTTCCTTCAGCAATTCCACACAAGTGTGGGAACCGATATAACCGGCGCCGCCGGTAACCAATACATTCATGTTAGTACCTCCTACCAATATTTGGCATAATTTACAAGGGCATTTTAGCACACGCCATGATAAAATGCAATCTTTCTTTTTAGGAGAAGAACAGCATGGAATACCAGGTAACGGTATTCACATCCTGCAAAAAGGGCAGTCCGTTTTCCTCCAAAAGGGGAACGATATTGATGCCGTGACTTTCCACGCAAGGGTGCATCTTTCCCGGCATACGGCAGGGCAGTCCGTCCAGATAGGCACACCGTTCACAGACGGCACAGGCTTCTGTGGAGAGAATATAGGGGCTGACACCTTGCTCCCGGAACATATCCCGAACCTGATTGGTGATCTTTTCGTGGTCAAAACGGGTTGCCAGGGTTTCTTCAATGTTGGCAATATCGGAAACCTCCACAATGGTGCCGATGACCAAACAATTTTCATAGCTTAAGCATTTTCCTTTGCAGGTTTCCACTTCTCCCACTGCCGGAGGGCAGGCCCAGGTCTTGCCGTACATGGGACATTCCGTGGAGCAGATGTAGCGGATCCGCTGGGAAAATTCGATGGATTTAGGATCTGCGTAAAAATAGGTAAAAAGAGGAAGTTCCGAAAGGGATTCCTCTAATTTTTCTCTGTCAAACATAAAAGTTCCTCCAAAATATTCCGGCATCCGGTTTGAATATCCTCCCAAGTTTGGGTGAAATCTCCGGAGTACCAGGGGTCTGCCACATCATAGGGCAGAAATTTCCGAAAACCGGTAAAATCCGGGAATAAGCGGTGTAAATAGGTGGCATTTCGGCTGTCCATGTAGTAGATCCGGTCGAAATTCTCCAAATCAGCCGCCGTGATTTGCCGTGCCCGATGGGAAGCACCCATGATGCCGTGCTTGATCAGCTCCCGTTGTGCTGGCCCATAAATGGGATTGCCGATCTCCTCCCGGCTGGCCGCCGCGGAATCGATAAAAAACTGTGCATCCACCCCGGCTTTTTTTACCATATCTTTCAGTACAAACTCCGCCATGGGACTTCTGCAAATATTCCCATGGCAGACAAATAACACTTTTATCATTGCTACATTTCTCCTCGATAAACCACGATTTGCTTAGAGCCGCAACGACTTTCGGGTTTTGCATCATTTCTCGCTATCGTTGCTTTTCGTGGTTTATATTTGTATATCTTTTTCAAAAAAAGTAGTAAATTTGGTAGTAAATCGTATCGCCGTACTACCGGCCTTACTACTTATGGCAGACGAACACTTTTTACGCTTCCATCACACGGTCAAATTCTTCCTTTGCATCCTCGAATTTAATATGGGTATATGTATTCAAGGTCACGCTGATATCCGAATGGCCCATTATGTATTGCAGGGTTTTGGGATTCATCCCGCTTTTTGCCATATTGGAACAAAAGGTATGGCGGCAGACATGTGGCGTAATTTTAGGAAGCTGTATTTTGTAGATACTGTTGTACTTGTTGCGGATATGCTTAAAGTAATGCTCCCAGTGTAGGGCGACCATTGGCATCCCGTTTTTATCAAGAAAAAGAAATCCGGTATAACCATCGATCATTGGTTCTTTTCGGGGTTTTGGGCGATTTCTA
>JAZRRA010000020.1:0-10274 GCA_045650305.1 Faecousia sp. | reverse complement strand
GAGGGTGTCCCCAACGGGACACCCTCTGCATATTACAAAATAAATGCGGTCAGCAAGGCATACATAATGGGAATGGTTACCACGCAGACGGTATGGGAAATCGTAGCCATAGCTGCACCGGTGGTGGTGTCACCACCATAGGCGGCAGGAAATACCACCGTATTGAGGCCCAAAGGTGTTGCAAAAGCAAACAAGCACATGGTCATGGAGGTTTTATCTGCACCAATGGCCTTCAAAAGCAGAACGAACAACGCCGGAAAAATAAATAACCGGAGGACCGCTGCAATATAGATCTTCTTATCGGAAAGCAGTTTCTTAAAGGAATAATTGCCGATCAAAAATCCCGTCAGGATCATGGCGATCGGCCCCATGCAAGAGCCAAGTCCGGAAAGTGTACTGCTAACAAAGTCAGGAACGTATGCACTGGCACCGGTCAGGCCTATGATCGCACCGATGGTCACAGCGAAAACGGAAGGATTTAACAGATTCTTCAAGGGATTGACATTTTCTCCGCTTTTGGGGATCAAACTGGCAATACCCCAGGTATAAACCGCCAGGCTCAGGGGTAATGTAAACAGCATATAGGAATACAATGCTCCGTCGTCAAAGATCGCAGGCACAATGGCGTTGCCCATAAAGCCGAAATTGCCGAAGGTCAAAGCATATCGGTAGATATTGCGTTGATACCCCCTGCCGGTAAACAGCGGTGCCATACAGAAGGCCAATACTATGGCGATCGTCAACGCCAGCAGGCAATAAAGGATCATTTGATACTGCTGGGAAAGGGATGCCACTGTACAATACTTACTGAAGGTACTGATGGTCAAAGCCGGTGCCAAAGCATAGGTCTCCAATTTGGAAAGAACAACCGTGGTATTTTCCGGGCACAGCTTTTTCTTATTCAAAACAAAACCGATCACCATGCAGGCAAACATTACCAGCATCGGCGACAAGGTAGCCAAAAATGCTTCCTTCATATTTGTACCTCTTTTCGCTATTTTCTGCACCATTATAGTACAGTGTACATCAAATTGCAAGAGGATAATCCATCCTGCGTCAGCTATTCGCTTTAGCAAAATACGCCGCATTTTCCCCATAAAAAACCCTATGGCCTTTATTGACCATAGGGTGATGTTTTTATCCGGCTTTTTCTTCCGTTTTTATCGGTCTGTCTGCTTGATCCGTACGCTTACGACGCCAACGCTTACGCAAATTGCCGGCCAAATCATAGCGGACGATCAGGGTCACTTCCACGCCGATATAAGCCGCCACTGCGGCAGAACCTTGAATGATCAAGACCGTGTAGATCGTGGTCATCACATCATTTAAAGGCTTTCCGGCGGTCACCAGAGAAATGATAATGGATACGATCAACAGCAGCAAACCCAAACCGCCCATTACCAGGCCGCCCAGCTTTTGGCTGTATCGCCATGCCGGTACACTGCCCATACCGTAAATAGAAAAGTAACCCAAACGGTAATTGGCTTCTTTGGGAGAAAGGAAGAAACAAAACAGTCCGATTCCCAGCAGCAATACCGGACCTGCATACAGCAAAAGTCCTGTCCAAAGACGGATATCACTTAACAGCGTATTCAGTTTTGGAACGATCTTATCCAGCAGATCGGTAATGGCATTTTCCATAATTATTGTTCCTCAAGAAATTTATTGATCTCGTGAATAAAACTGCGTACATCCTGAAAACGGCGATAGACAGAGGCAAAACGAATATACGCAACCTCATCCAAAGGCTTGATCCGTTCCATCACCATTTGACCGATCCGGTCAGTGGTCACTTCCCGTTCCAGTGTATTTTGGATCGTTTGCTCAATTTCCGTGGTAATACGAAACAGGTCAGCGGTATCCACCTGCCGCTTATCAAATGCTCGCACCATAGAATTGATAATTTTATTGCGGTCAAAGGCCTGACGGCTTCCATCCCGCTTCACCACGATCACAGGCAGACTTTCCACGATCTCATAAGTGGTAAATCTTCTCTGGCATGCAAGGCACTCCCGACGACGGCGGATACTCAAACCGTCCTCAGAATGACGGGAGTCTACCACCTTGGATTCCTGATCGCCGCAAAAAGGACATTTCATAAGCTACGGTTTCCTTCCTCTTTCGCATGTGCCATACCCCGGCAACATACTGTATTTCTTACATTATACCAGTATATTCCGGTCATGTCCAGCTTTTTTTGACATTTTCCGCCTTACAAGGTTTTTCTTGCTAATTTTTGGAAGATAGGGTAAAATGAGTATATCGTTCTATTTTTACGATTGGGTGAGTATGGTATGAAAACAAAAAACAAAATTCTCTACTGCATTTGGGCAGGACTGTTTCTATTATGTGCCGGATTGGGCATGATTACACAGCGAAACACCGTGGGTATCTTACTTTTAACCTTTCTGTCGGTACTCTTTTTCCTGCCGGCGATCTTGTTGCTGTATGATGGTCTTACCTCCGGTGACAAGCGGCTTCTTTTGCAAATTCGGATCATTTCCCTTTCCTCTCTGTGCCTGACCCTTCTGCTGATCATCGGAAACACCCTCGCCATTTTTGCCAGCGAAGGCGTAGGAAAATTTTTGAACGCCTTGTATATCATCGTTTCTACACCTATGTGCTGTTGCTACTGGCAAGGCGTTAGCATATTCCTTTGGGCCTGCGTATTTGTGAGCAGTTTTCCCCGTATGTGGAAAAACTAACAGTCGAAATATGGATTTTCAGGGACTCTACCGGCGGTAGAGTCCCCTTTTCTACTATCAGGAGTGGAAAAAGGGGAAATTCTCCCATTGGGGGTTTGCCTATTTCCCTCCGAAACAGTATGATGGTTTCCGGCACGAAACCGTGCCACCCCAATTCATACAAGGAGTGTTTTTATGGCATACCGCATTATTACCGATAGTTGCTGCGATCTTCCGGCTGAGCTTTACAACAAGCTGGATGTGGATGTAATTCCCCTGACTGTTGACTTCCGGGGAAAATCCATCAATACTTACCCCGAAGCCTGGCTTCAGGAATTTTACGAAGGATTGCAAAAAGGCGAAGTGGCACAAACTTCTGCCGCAAATCCCGAAAACTGGAAACAAGTATTGATTCCGGTTCTGGAAAAAGGAGAAGATGCCCTGCTTTTGGTGTTTTCCTCCGGTTTGAGTACAACTTACCAATCCGCGGTGATCGCTGCCGAAGAACTGGCAGAGCTGTATCCCCAGCGTACCGTTTCTGTGGTGGATACCCTCTGTGCCTCCATGGGTCAGGGTCTTTTGGTATACTACGCCTGCAAACTGCGGGATGACGGCCTTTCCCTGGCAGATTTGACCGCATGGTGCGAAGAAAATAAGCATCAGGTTTGTCAGTGGTTTACCGTGGATGACCTGATGTACCTGAAGCGGGGTGGTCGTGTCAGTGCCGCTACCGCCTTGGTCGGTACTATGCTGCAAATCAAGCCGGTCATGCATGTGGACGAGGAAGGTCACCTGATGAAGGTTTCCACCGCCCGTGGCAGAAAGGCCTCCATTGATGCTTTGGCCAAAAAGCTGGGCGAAACCGGTCTGCCCGGACGAAACGACACCGTATTTATCAGCCATGGCAACTGCAAAGAAGATGCACAATATTTGGCTGAAAAATTAAAGAAGGAATACGGCGTCAAGGAAGTTGTGATCTATTATGTGGGTGCTGTCATCGGTTCTCACTCCGGTCCCGGCACACTGGCACTGTTCTTCATGGGCAACAAACGGTAAAAATTTTGTGCGGCTGTTAAATAACAGCCGCACATTTGCTTTTATTCCATGGTTTCAGGATTTTCCGGGGCGGGATTCTTGTCTGCACGCACAAAGGCCATCAGTTCCTCGCCGGTGATGGTTTCCTTGCTCAGCAGGAACATGGAAATTTCATCCAACAATGCCCGGTTTGCCATGAGCAACGCTTTCGTTTCCTCATAGGCTTTGCTTAGAATTGCCTGCACCTCTTTATCCACCAGGGCAGAGGTTTCCTGAGAGCAATCCAAATAGGCCTGACCTTCCAGGTACTGATTTTGTACCGTAGCCGGTGCCATCAGTCCCAGCACATCAGACATGCCGTAAAGGGTCACCATATTCCGTGCCAGTGCAGTTGCACGCTGAATATCATTGGATGCACCGGTGGTCTGGACACCGAATACGATCTGCTCCGCCGCACGACCGCCCACCAAAGTACGCAGTTCGGTCTGCAATTCCTGTGCCGTATGGAGGTATTTTTCCTCCTCGGGCATCTGCATGGTATATCCCAATGCACCGGAGGTATGGGGTACGATGGTAATTTTGCTTACGGGCTGGCTATGCTTTTCCAGCACGGCAACCAGTGCATGACCTACCTCGTGATAGGCGACCATCCGCTTTTCCATATCTGTCAGCACGGTATTTTTCTTTTCCGTACCGGCGATGACTGTTTCAAAGGATACCAGCAGATCCTCCTGGGTAACCAATTTTCTGCCTTGCCGGACAGCTCGCAACGCTGCTTCGTTTACCAGGTTTGCCAGATCAGCACCTACCGCACCGGCTGTTGCCTGGGCAATCTTTCGCAGATCCACATTTTCACCCAGCTTGATCTTCTTGGTATGCACCTTCAGGGTATCCAGTCGTCCCTGGAGATTGGGCTTATCCACGATGACACGGCGGTCAAAGCGGCCTGCACGCAGCAGTGCCTTATCCAAAATTTCAGGACGGTTGGTAGCCGCCAGGATCACCACACCCTTGGAAGAATCGAATCCGTCCAATTCGCCCAAAAGCTGGTTCAAGGTTTGATCGTTGGTACTGAACCGGGCATCACGGGTATGACCCACTGCGTCGATCTCATCGATAAAGATGATGCAAGGTGCAACCTCCGCCGCCTGCTGGACCAAGCTGCGGACACGGCTGGCACCTACGCCTACGAACATTTCCTCAAAATCCGAACCGGAAATGGAGAAAAACGGCACATTGGCCTCGCCTGCCACCGCTTTGGCAAGCAATGTCTTACCGGTACCGGGAGAACCTACCAGCAGCACACCCTTAGGCAGTTTCGCACCGATTTCTGCATATTTATTGGGGTTGTGAAGAAAATCGATGATCTCCTGCAAAGATTCCTTCGCCTCGTCCTGACCGGCCACATCCTGGAAGGTAACACCGGTCTGCTTTTCCATATATACCTTGGCTTTGTTGCCACCGATGGAGCCCATCATGCCATCTCCGCCCATTTTTTTCAGAAGGATCCGCATGGCGAAGAAGATCAGCAGGAAAAAGCCTGCATTATAAAGCAGCATCATCAGGAAGGAATTGTCCTCCACGATGGGTTGGCTCACCTTAATATCCATGGCCACCAGCTCATCGGCCAGGGCTAAAACATCCCCTTCCGGTAAACCGGTATAGCAGTATTTCTTTTCCCGGACAGATCTTCCGTCTTCTTCCTTGGTCAAATAAAGAATTCTGTCCCCTTGAAACTGCACCTCAACCAGTTGCCCGCCTTCTTTTGCGGCCACGAAATCTGTATAGGTGACCTCTGTCAGGTTGGCACCGGATATGGCATTATAGATCATCATGACCGTCAGCACGATGGCAATGGTAATCAGCAATGCCAGTCCTATATTTTTCGGCTTTTTTTCTTCACCGCCGTTTTTTTTAGGGTCATTTTTATTGGTGTCCAAAAAAAGCACCTCCTTAAATCCAATAATTTTACGAGTGCTTGCATATCATATCACATTTTTCCGCTGTCTGCAATCAACCATACCGTTTTTTACAGTAAATTTTCTGTTAAATATTCCCCATTGCCGAAAATTTCTTATTGTAGAGCAGGCATTTTTTTGATATAATGTGTTTAAGTATATAAAAAAGGCAGGAAATCACTATGAGAGAACAACATCGCCGTGATCAACGCAAGGAAGAACCTGAGGTAAATGAAAATCAATTAGAGGGTCGCAACGCCCTGACAGAGGCTCTGCGTAGCGGCAGAACCATTGATAAGGTATTCATTGCCGCCGGTGAAACTGACCGGGGTCTGCAACATCTTGCTGCCCAGGCAAAAGAAGCCGGTGCTGTTGTGGTACCCGTGGATCGCAGAAAGCTTAACGCCATGTCCTCCACCGGCGCCCATCAGGGTGTGATCGCCCTGGCCGCCGCTCGGGAATATGCGAGTATCGACGATATTCTCCAGGTCGCCGCTGACAGAGGGGAAAATGCCCTCATTGTAATCTGTGACGAGCTGACCGACCCCCATAATCTGGGTGCTATCATCCGTTCGGCAGAATGTGCCGGTGCTCACGGTGTGATCATTCCCAAGCGTCGCAGTGTAGGTCTGACCGCCATTGTGGCTAAAACATCTGCCGGTGCATTGGAATATATGAAGGTTGCCAAGGTTACAAATATCGTAAATACCATTGAAGAATTGAAGGAAAAGGGTGTCTGGGTATTCGGCACTGCCGCAGAAGGCAGTGTTCCCATGTACAAGGCCGACCTGACCGTCCCTGCCGCCATTGTCATCGGCTCTGAAGGTGACGGTATGAGCCGCCTGGTTCAGAAAAAATGTGATATGACGGTTCATATCCCCATGAAGGGGCATATTACATCCCTGAATGCATCCGCCAGTGCATCTATTTTGTTATACGAGGCTGTACGCCAGCGTCTGCAAGCATAGGAGGTAACCTATGGAAAATAAAAAATTCCGCTTTGGCAAGAAGTCGGAAATCAACACACCCGATCCCCCCACCCAGGAAGAACTGACAGACTCCGTGGCTGAAGAATCGGAAGTGATTTCCGAAGTAATTTTGGAAGAGATCCCGGAGGAAACCGCTGCGGAGATGCCTGAGGAAGCTGTTACGACAGAATCGGAGGCAGAGCCGGAACCGGAGATGGAAACAGAAACGGAATTGGAACTGGACTTAGAATCCATCCTCCAGGAATTTCGTTCCGACGAAACAGAGGATACACCTTTGGAGGAATCCCAAGTCCTCTCTGAGGAAGAAACACGATCAGAAGAACCTGCACCGGTCAGCGGTGATACGGTGCGGATGGATTTTTCTTCCATTCGTCAAGGCTCCTATCAGGGGGCTCAGCCCATTATGGAAGAAGAGCCAACCCAAGCCATTCCGACTATCAAGGAAACTGCAGAGCCCTTCTCCGACCAATGGGAGCCGGAATATGAACAACCTATGGGAGAGTATGTCCCTCCCCAGCCAATTTTAGTGCATCCCCAGTCCCGTCTGCGGGAATTTAAGAAAAAACTGGTCAACGGCCCGGAACGCCGCTATTACCAGCTAACGGAGCTGGGTACGGGTAAATTGCAGGCTTTGATCTTCATTACCTTCCTGGTGGTGGTACTTTGTGCCGGTTCTACGGTGCTGTACTTCCTCAATTTGGTAGATCCTTCCCGGATGAAGCTCTTGATCTTCGGTCAGATCCTGGCTATGTTCCTTTCTGCCCTGATCGGCAGTTTCCAGCTGATTGAAGGCTTAGCCGATATGCTTCGGGGTCGTTTCTCCTTAAATACGCTTTTAATTTTCTCTTTTATCCTTTGCTGTGCGGATGGCTTTATGTGCCTGCAGTCCCAGACACGGGTTCCCTGCTGTGCCGCCTTTACTTTGCAGGTATTTCTGTCGCTGTTTGATACGGTCTACCGCCGTCGTACAGAGATCAGTCAAATGGATACCCTGCGAAAAGCCACCAATCTCACCTCTCTTCGGGTCGCAAAAGAGTCCCTTGACAACAAAAAGGTCCTTCTTCGGGACGAAGGTCAGGTTGAAGACTTTATGGACACCTATCTTGTCCGTTCTCTGCCGGAAAAAATCCGCTCCTGGTATGCACTTTCTGCCCTGATTGCATCTTTGGGCGTAGGTATCACCGGTTGGATCATCCACGGCATCACCGTTGGTTTGCAGGTGGCCGCTGTTTCTCTGCTGGCCGCAGTGCCTGCCAGTTTCTTCATCTGTTTTTCCCGTCCTGCGGACATTTTGGAAAAGCGATTCCGCAAATTGGGTACTCTGCTTTGCGGTTGGAAGGGCATCAGCAAAACAAAAGGCTCTGTGGTATTCCCCATTTTCCACAAGGATCTGTTTCCTGCCGGTACAGTCAAAATGAACGGCGTGAAATTCTTTGGCAGTCGTGACCCGGATGAAATCGTGGCCTACGGCAGTGCTTTGATCCTCTGTGATGACAACGGCCTTTCTCCCTTGTTTGAGCAGGTTCTGGAAAGCCGTAACTGTCACCGTTTGTCCGTTCAGAATATGGAGCGGTATCGCGGTGGTATCAGCGGTGAAGTCCGTGGCGAGCCGGTTTTGGTCGGTACACTTTCCTTCCTTCGGGAAATGGAAGTGGAAGTACCGGAGGGTTTAAAGGTTTCCAATGCTGTCTGCGTGGCAGTTGACGGAATTTTGTGCGGCTTGTTTGCCATCAGCTATGAACGCACCCGCACCCCCATTTGGGGACTGCACACCCTAACTGCTTACCGACGGATCAAGCCTACGGTTTTTGATGGAGATTTTCTGATCTCCTCCGGCTTCCTCCGAGCCAAATTTGGCATCAATCCCAAACGGATCACGGTGGCAAGCAGCGAACTTCGGGATGATTTCGGAAAATTGACGCCAAACCGGGAAGAACCTGCTTCCGTTCTCTCCACCAAAGGGGATCTGCCCTCCCTTGCCTACGGCGTCACCGGTGCCCGTGCCTTACGCAGTGCCAACATTTTAGGTCTGATCGTCCACATGGCCGGCGGTATCATCGGTATCGGCATTATGCTGACCTTAGTGATCTTAGGTGCTACCAATCTGCTGACCCCCCTTAATGTCATTTTGTATCAGCTGATTTGGAGCATCCCCGGATTCCTGTTCACTGAATGGACCCGACTGATTTAATGATTTTGAAAAGAACCAGTGTTTACATTAGCTAAAAACACGGGTTCTTTGACAGAGTAACCCGGAGCAGTTCCATGGCCAGTGCTCCAGTTTGTCTTATAGGTATTAAAATTTGGTGGGTTCGATGTGCCAAATTTCCTGAGCGTACTGACGGATGGTACGGTCAGAGGAGAACTTTGCACCGCTGGCCACATTCATCAGGCACTTTCTGCCAAACGCCAGGCGATCTGCATAGTCCCGGTTGGCACGGAGCTTTGCATCCATATAAGATGCGTAGTCCAGCAGCAGGAAGTAGTGGTCAGCACGATGCCAGTGGGTACCATCCAGCAGAGCATGGTAAAGATCTCTCTGGTCATCATCGGTGGGTACTGTGCCGTCAACCAAAGTATCGATGGCACGGCGGAGATGATGATCGCAGTCGTAAATGCCACGGGGATAATAGGTATCCCGGGCAGCATTGATCTCGGGCACGGTTGCACCAAAGATATAGTTATTTTCCATACCGGCTTCTTTCACGATCTCCACATTCGCGCCGTCCAAAGTACCCAAAGTCACAGCACCGTTCAGCATCAGCTTCATGTTACCGGTGCCGGATGCCTCTGTGCCGGCAGGAGAGATCTGCTCGGAAATATCCGCGGCAGGAATGATATGCTCGGCATAGGAGCAGTTATAATTCTGCACAAAGATAACCTTCAGTTTATCGGAAACCGCAGGATCGTTATTGATCATAAAGGCGATCCGGTTGATATAACGGATGATGGCCTTTGCACGGGCATAGCCGGGTGCGGATTTTGCACCAAACAGATACACAGTCGGCTGGAAGTCAGGCAGCTCTCCGTTTTTCAGGCGGAAGTAAATATCCACAATGGACAAGGCGTTCAAAAGCTGACGCTTATACTCATGCAGACGCTTGACCTGCACATCAAAAATGAAGTCAGGGTTCAGGCTGATGCCCTCCTGCTTCTGCAAAACCTTGCAAAGCTGCTCCTTCTTTTGCCGCTTGATGGCATTGAACTGGCGAACCATGTCGGCATCGATCATGGGCTTGAGTTTGCTGAGTCGATCCAGGTCGTTAAGGAAGTCGCCGCCGATGCGGTACTTGATCATCTGGGTCAATTCCGGGTTGCACAGACCCATCCAGCGACGGGGGGTGACACCGTTTGTCTTGTTCTGGAAACGGTCAGGGAAAGCTTCATACCAGGCATGGAACACATCGTCCTTCAGGATCTGGGAGTGGATCTCCGCAACGCCGTTGACATAGGTACCCACATACACGGAAAGATTTGCCATGTGTGCAGTATTGTCACGGACGATGAACAGATGGGGGTGCTCACTCTTGAGTTTCATGTCGATTCGCAGAATGATGTCCACGATTTCCGGCACAACGCTACGCAAGTCGGAGGCCAAGGCGGTCTTT
>JAZRRA010000019.1:0-18824 GCA_045650305.1 Faecousia sp. | reverse complement strand
CCCCTTGAGCAAGTGCTTCCACACCAAGTTCATCACCACTTCTCCCATCGCTCAGATCCCCGATTCCGAGTTCTACCGCTTCAGCGCTGAGACCGCCGGTGACAATGCAAAGGCAATCGTGAAGCTGGCTATTGAGAACTTCAAGAACCGTAAGCCCGAGCTGGTGAACATTCCCAACCAGAAGCAGAACGCCCGTGTGGGCTACTCTGTTGAGGCCATCAAGAAGGTTCTGGACGGCGTTGCCAACTCCCAGCTGGACGAGTTTGGCACTACCAAGCCTCTGATCGAGTGTGTGCATTCCGGTGTCCTCCGTGGCGCTGTGGCTATGGTTGGTTGTAACAACCCCAAGATCCGTCCCGACACCGCTCACATCGAGCTGATGAAGAAGATGCTGGAAAACGACATCATCGTGATTACTACCGGTTGTTCCGCTCAGGCTGCTGCTAAGGCAGGCCTCATGGATCCCGTACAGGCTAAGGAATACTGCGGTGCAGGTCTGAAGCGTGTTTGCGAACTGGCCGGTATTCCTCCCGTTCTGCACATGGGCTCCTGCGTGGATATTTCCCGTATGATGATTTTGGCTGCCGACATCGCAAAGGACTGGGGCATCAACATCTCCCAGGTTCCCGTTGTGGGTTGTGCTCCCGAATGGATGTCTGAGAAGGCTGTTTCCATCGGTAACTATGTTGTGGCTACCGGTATTGAAACCTTCCTGGGCGTGGTTCCCTACTCCAAGGGTTCTTCCGAAGTTACCGAGCTTCTGCAGGGCGAAAACGGTATCAACAAGTGGGTCGAGGCTAAGTTTGTTGTGGATACCGACATTGAGAGCCTGGGCGACAAGATGATCGCTTGCATTGAAGCCAAGCGTGCAGCCTTGGGTATCTGATCAGCGGATCTTTTTCCGCATATCTTCCCAATCAAAGCCTTGGAATATCGGTATATGCCGGCGGCTTCGATTGGTTGATCTGCGAAAAAATCTCTCGCTGACAGTCCATACTAATTTAGTTTTTGAGGTTTTTTAATGAAACTTGCGATTACCGGTAAGGGTGGTGTGGGTAAAACCACGCTGTCCTCTACCTTGGCAAGACTGTATGCCGCCGAGGGCCGTACAGTCCTGGCCGCCGATGTGGACCCGGATGCCAATCTGGGTTTGGCCTTGGGTCTTTCTCAGGAAGAAGTGGATGAGATCATCCCCATCTCCCGGATGAAGGATCTGGCGAAGGAACGCACCGGTGCCAGCGATGACAATAAATTCTATAAACTCAATCCCTATGTTGCGGATATTCCCGAAAAGTTCGCCAAGACCATCAATGGTGTGAAACTGCTGGTGATGGGTACGGTGGATCTGGGGGGAAGCGGATGTGTCTGTCCGGAGCATGTGATGCTCAAATCCATTTTGGCAGCCATGACCTATCGCAAAGACGATGTGGTCATTATGGATATGGAGGCCGGTTTGGAGCATTTGGGCAGAGGCACTGCCGCCAACATGGATCAGTTTATCGTGGTGATTGAACCCGGTGCCAGATCGGTGCAGACCTACCGTAATGTAAAACGGTTGGCAGCAGATCTGGGAGTAAAACGGGTAAGAGTGGTTGCCAACAAGGTTCGGGATGACCAGGATGAAGCCTTTATCCGTCAGGCCATTCCCGCAGAGGATCTGTTGGGCATCATTCACTACAATGCTGAAGTCATCGATGCCGACCGTCAGGGGAAATCCCCCTACGATTTCAGCCCCAAGGCTATTGAAGAGATCCGTGCGATCAAAGCGATCCTGGATCGTGATGAATAATAATAGGAGGTAAATATCGTGACACTTTTTGATAGAGTTTTCGGTGGTAACGATTACAACTACGACCGTACCGTTGCCGCTATCGATGAAGCCATCGCCACCTACGGCGAAGGCCAGGCAGTTGCCTTCCCTGACACTGCCTATGCACTGCCCTGCTACTATGCAGTCACCGGTGTAAAGATCACCAACTTAGGTGAAATGAAGGCCGCTATGGATACCATTAAGGCTAAGATGACCCGTAACAACCGTCTGTACGACGCTTTTGAAAGCGGCATCGCTTCTGCTTTGTGTGCAGAATTTTTGGAGGCTCTGAAGTACCTCAACGGTGCAACTCCCTATGCTGAGCCTGAGCTGGGTCACCTGAGCGACGCATTCGTGCGTAACCTGGGTGTTCCCCTGGTTACCGGCGACATCCCCGGTGTTGCTGTTATCCTGGGTGCTGCTGATTCCGCTGAAGAACTGGCCGCTCTGGTCAAGTCCTACCAGAATCAGGGTATGCTGGTTTCTTTGACCGGCAAGTGTATCGACCAGGCTGTGGAAGCCGGTATCAAGACCGGTGAAAATGTGCGTATCGTGCCTCTGGGCTATGAGATGCAGTCTGTCATCCATGTGGTTTCCGTTGCACTGCGTGCAGCCCTGATTTTCGGCAACATCACCCCCGGTGATTTCCCTGCATTGGCTAAGTACACCATGGACCGTGTCCGTGCATTTGTCAATGCTTATAAGCCTCTGTCCGATGAGATCGTTTCTTACGGTGCAGGTGCTATCTGCCTGGGCTTCCCCGTTGTTTCCAACGAAACGGAAAATATGTTCCGTGTTCCCAAGAGCCTGATCCAGCAGCTGGATACCTCCAAGTGGAATGCAACTTCTCTGGAAGCTCGCGACATCAAGATCAAGATCACCAACATCGACATTCCCGTGGCTTTCGCTTCCGCTTTCGAAGGCGAGATCATCCGTCGTGGCGATATGCAGGTGGAAGTGGACGGCTCCCGTGTGGACTGCTTCGAGCTGGTTTGCACCAAGGAAGCTGCCGAAGTGGAAGATCACAAGATCACCGTCATCGGACCGGAGATCGACGAGATCCCCGTTGGCTCCAAGATTTCTTTGAGCTACACCGTGGATGTGGCCGGCAAGGCTATGCAGCCTGACTTTGAATCTGTTATGGAGCGTAAGTTCCATGCTTATATCAACTGCATCGAAGGCGTTATGCACACCGGTCAGCGTGATATGATCCGTATTCGTATCTCCAAGTCCGACTTCGAGGCTGGCTTCAAGTTCCGTCACATCGGTGAAGTGCTGTACGCTAAGATCAAGAGCGAATTTGAAGCTGTTGTTGACAAGTGCCAGGTTACCATCGTGGTGGATGCCGACAAGAATAAGGAACTGCGTGCCGCCGCTAACGAGATCTTCGCAAAGCGTGACGACCGTCTGAGCTCCATGACTGACGAGAGCGTTCCCGTTTACTATACCTGTATCATGTGTCAGGCTTTCTCCCCCAGCCACGTTTGTATCGTTACTCCCGAGCGTTTGGGTCTGTGCGGTGCCGTGTCCTGGTTGGATGCTAAGGCTACCAATGAGCTGGATCCCACCGGTCCTTGCCAGGTCGTTCCCAAGGAGCGTTGCGTAGACGAGCGTTTGGGCCGTTACGATGATGTGGATGAGGCAATTGAAAAGTACTCCCACGGCGAGCTGAAGCGTGTCACTTTGTACTCTCTGTTCCAGGATCCTATGACCTCCTGCGGCTGCTTCGAGTGTATCTGTGGCTTCGATCCCTTCACCTGCCAGGGTGTTATCATCACCTGCCGTGAGCATGCCGGCATGACCCCCATGGGCATGACCTTCTCCGACATGGCTTCCCAGACCGGCGGCGGTGTTCAGACTCCCGGCTTCATGGGTCACGGCAAGCAGTTCATCTTCTCCAAGAAGTTTATTGCTGCTGAAGGCGGCCCCGTGCGTATCATGTGGATGCCCAAGGATCTGAAGGAGCAGGTTCGTGAGCGTTTGGATGCCACTGTGAAGGAAATGTACGACATCGACAACTTCACCGATATGGTTGCAGACGAAACCATCTGCACCGAAGGCGAAGAGCTGATGAACTTCCTGGCTGAAGTGGGTCACCCTGCACTGGGCATGGATCCGTTCGAAATGTAATGGTATTAAAATTCCCGAAATGCTACGGCATTTCGGGAATTTTTTTGGAATATTCTCCTTATTTTGTGCAATACTGTATTTACCTATTGACAGAGTAGGTAAACCATGCTATATTTGCCTATGGATTTTATAGGTAATACCCAAAAGGGGAGGAATCACAATGCAAGTTTATGCCGATAATGCCGCAACAACCAAAATGAGCAAGCTGGCGATTGAAGCCATGATGCCTTATTTTGATACTGTATATGGTAACCCCTCCAGCCTGCATACCCCCGGTCAGGAGGCTAAGGAAGCTCTGGAGGATGCCCGTGCCAGAGTGGCAAGATGTCTGGGATGCGAACCCAGAGAGATCTATTTCACATCCGGTGGCAGTGAGGCCGATAACCAGGCCATTATCTCCGCCGCCCGATATGGTGCAAGAAAGGGTAAAAAGCACATTATTTCCACCGCATTTGAGCATCATGCAGTTTTGCATACGCTGAGCAAGCTGGAAAAAGAGGGCTTTGAAATCACCCTTTTGGATGTCAAGCAAAATCACAATATCACCGCACAGCAGGTGAAAGAGGCCATCCGGGAGGATACCTGCCTGGTGACCACAGTTTATGGTAACAATGAGATCGGCTCTCTTTTGCCAATCCCGGAAATCGGTGCGGTTTGTAAAGAAGCCGGTGTGCCATTCCATACCGATGCTGTGCAGGCCGCAGGCCATGTGCAAATCGATGTGAAGGCACAAAATATCGATATGCTCAGTCTGTCTGCCCACAAATTCCATGGCCCTATGGGTATCGGTGCTTTGTATGTCCGTCGCGGTTTCCCCCTGGTCAACCTGATTGAGGGCGGTGCCCAGGAACGGGGCAAACGAGCCGGTACAGAGAATCTCCCGGCGGTTATGGGTATGGCGGCAGCATTGGAAGATGCCTGCACCCACATGGAAGAAAATAACCGCAAGGTCATGGCACTGCGGGACAAGCTGATCGCAGGCCTTTCTCAAATTCCCCATTGTGCAAGAAATGGTGATGCGGAGCATTGCCTGCCGGGTATTGTCAGCTTCTGCTTTGAGGGTATCGAAGGCGAATCCCTCCTGCTTTTGCTGGATGCCCAGGGAATTGCCGCATCCTCCGGCTCTGCCTGCACCTCCGGCTCTTTGGATCCCAGCCATGTGCTTTTGGCCATCGGTCGGATTCATGATGTGGCACACGGCTCTTTGCGTCTGAGCCTTTCCCACTATAACACAGAAGAAGAAATCGATCACATTCTTACCGCTGTACCCCAAGTGGTCAGCCTCCTGCGGAATATGTCCCCGGTGTGGCGTGACCTGCAGAATGGCGTTCGGGAATATATTTTGTAAGGAGAAAATTATGGCACTGTATAGCGAAATTGTAATGGACCATTTCACCCACCCCCGGAATGTGGGTATTATTGAAAATGCCGACGGTGTTGGCCAGGTTGGCAACGCCAAATGCGGCGATATTATGAAGATCTACCTGAAGATCGAAAACGACACCATTGTGGATGTAAAGTTTGAAACCTTCGGTTGTGGCTCTGCCATCGCTTCCAGCTCCATGGCAACGGAAATGATCAAGGGCAAGCCCATTTCTGAGGCACTGAAGCTGACCAATAAGGCTGTTGCCGAGGCATTGGACGGACTGCCGGCACACAAGATGCACTGCTCTGTTTTGGCGCAAGAAGCCATCAAGTCTGCCCTGAAGGACTACTATGACCGCAACGGCATCGAATACGACCATAAGCTGTTCCCTGACTGTGACAGTTGTGGTCACTGCCATGACTAAGCTATGATCGTATCAACAAAAGGGCGATACGCTCTGCGTGTGATGGTCTGCTTTGCACTCCATGGCGGTGACGGATATATCCCTTTGAAGCAGATTGCGGAGGAGGAGAATATCTCCCAAAAATATCTGGAATCCATTATGACGGTCCTTTCCAAGGCCGGTTTTGTGGATGCGGTTCACGGAAAAGGTGGCGGATACCGCCTGAATCGGGAGCCGAAGGATTACACCGTGGGCAGTATTTTGAAGCTGACGGAAGGTGGCCTCGCCACCGTTTCCTGCACGGCACAAGGTCCTTCTGCCTGTGCAAGAACCTCCTGCTGTCATACCCTTCCTATGTGGGAGCGGTTGGATAAGATGGTGGATGAGTTTTTTGAATCCATCACCTTGCAGGATCTAATGGAAGAACATAAATAAAAAAACGGGTGCGTTGCATTTTCGTGCAACGCACCCGTTTGTTGTGATTTGCGTCGGGGAGGCGTGTCGCCTCCCGATTATAGACCGAAAGGTTATTCAGGAAGTGCCGGAGGGGCAGGGGGTGCAGGCGGTTCTGTGGACGGCGGATAAAAGCCGGGGATGGGCTCTGCTGTCATAACCAGTTCCCGTTGACGAGCGGCCAAAAATTCAAAGGCACAGGCGTGAGTGGTTTCCACATAAGCACCGGCAAAATACAGCAGGACTAAGTTTAAAGCCGTGTAAACCAAGTAAACCAAGAGATTCAAAAGAGCCGTGGGCAAGGGGAGGGTGACGCCCAATGCTTCCATCATGTAGGGAACATCTACGATGGCTGCCAGCAAAAACTGGATCAGGTAATACCACCAAAAGCTCAGTTCCAGCTTGAGAATGTCCCATTTGTAGCCTTTTGTCATGGAATTGCTGATGCTCATGGACATTCTGGCACCGATGCCCTCTCCGTCCAAAATCACATACTGGCTCATACGGAAACGGCACAGAATATGAATGATCACCACAAGATAGACGACCATGAACAGCAGGATTCCCGGAAGCATATAGGTCCAAAATTCAGCAGGAATTTGGGCAAGCATGGCATTTGGATCGACGATTTGAGATTCTGTTATGGCAATCAGGGCGGCGTTTACCGATTCCGGAACGGGAACAACAGCCATGTAGATCGCCATAATGTAGCTGCTGCCCATGGCAACGCCAAAGAGGATGGCAATGAGCAAAATGCCGTACCGCAGCAGCGGCCAAACCCGATAAAAGCCCTGCTTCAGCATGGAAAAATTCACAGCCTGCTGACGAACAACCAGCAAAGAAGTGAAGGCAATGCCCACCTGCCAAAAGGGCAATACGCAGGAGGAGATCAGGCTCAGGGAGGCTTCGGCGGTATTGAGCATAGCACCGGTCTGCATACCGGAGATACCACCGGCGGTGGTATCCATCAGGCTGATCAAATAATTCACAAAGGCGATCAAAACCAGAACAGCCGCCGATACAGCACCGTGGAGAAATACCAGCTTTCTATAATCCGGCTGGGTATTGGCCAGGGTAACACGGGCTCGTTTTTTCAAAGCCCCAATATTCATCTTTTGCATGAGGATCCTCCTTGTATATGGAAAGTAAATATGATAAGATAAGGGGGTAAATCAAAATTACCTGAGAGGTGACAGTATGGAATTGGGAGAAAAACTGAAAAATGCCCGTTTGGAGGCAGGTCTTTCCCAAAGACAGCTTTGTGGGGATATTATCACCCGAAATATGTTATCCCAAATTGAAAATGGATCAGCCAAACCCTCCTATGCCACCTTGCAGGCACTTTCTGCCCGTTTGGGCAAACCCCTTCGGTACTTTTGGGAGGATGCTCCGTCGGAAAATCTTTCGGTACTCCATCAGGCACAGCAGGCAGAGCCGAAAGAGGCACTGGAGATCCTAAAGGCATACGCAGCACCGGATCCCGTGCTGGATGGGTGGTATGGCTATCTTTGCGGCCGGTGCTATTTGACACTGGCGGAGGAGGCTTTGAAGGAAGGAAGAAAAGAGGATGCCCGTTTCTATTTACAGCAGGTAAAGCAGGAAAAACCAGAAATTTCCGCCGTCTACCATCGGGATGTGATCCTGCTTTCCTGCGATCTGGAGCCGCAAAATGCCGCCAATATGGTTTCGGATCTTCCGGATAATACCCGGGAACAGCTTTTAAGAGCAAAGGTAGCACTGGAACGGGGAGATAGCAGAAAATGCCTTGCCTTCCTGCAAACAGCGGATCGGCAGACGGAGGAAATATTGCTTTTGACCGCGGATGTGCTGATCGGGGAAAAAGCCTACCGGGAAGCCATTGAAACGCTGTCAAAAATCCCGGACATACCGGATACATACAGCCGTTTTGAGTTGTGTTACCGGGAATTGGGGAATTTTGAACGGGCGTATTACTATGCCTGCAAACGCAGATGATATTTATGATCGCAAGCCGTCGGTAAGAGAGGTCTTATCGGCGGTTTTTTTATCCTTATACTTGATGATTTTGGCAGGACAGCCAACCACGACGGCTTTGGACGGTACATCTGCCGTTACAACAGCCCCAGCACCTACCACGGCATCGTCCCCAACGGTGATACCTTCTAAAATGACGGCATTGGCACCGATAAAGACCCGATCTCCAACGGTGACGGGTTTTGCCCCGGCAGGTTCGATCACCCCTGCCAAAACAGCCCCTGCACCAATGTGGCAATCCTTGCCCACGGTGGCACGGCCACCCAAAACAGCCCCCATATCCACCATGGTACCGGCACCTACGCAGGCACCGATATTCAAAATAGCACCCATCATGATCACGGCCTGCTTGCCGATCTGCACCCCGTCCCGAAGAATAGCACCGGGTTCGATACGGGCAGACAGATCCTGAAGGGGCGAAAGAGGCAAGGCACTTCTGCGACGGTCACATTCCACAAGAAAGTGCCGGATCTTTTGGGCGTTCGCCTGCAAAATGGGGGCGATCGTGTCCCATTCTCCGAAAATCAGTTTACAGCCTTCTCCTCCGCAAAATACATGGCAGTGGGGGAATGTCAGCGGTTCTTTCTCCCAAAGGTACACCCGAACGGGGGTGGTTTTGGGACTTTTTTGCAGTTTGGAAATAATAGGGTCCATAATCATGCTCCTTTCTATACTACCACCATTTTATGCAAAACACAATATGGAAATAGCCGCATAGTTTGAAAAGGAGGTGATCTTTTTGCAGATTATAGAGGACTATTGTGCTTTACACCGGATTCCCGAGCCGGATCGACAGTTACCCAAAACCCTTTCCTATATTCATAGCCGGCTGATTTCGCTGCCTTGTAGGATCCTGCATCCCACGGAAGGTTCTATATGTTGTTTTTTTGATTTCCGAAAAGAAAAGACACTGGCTTTTCGTGCCGATACGGATGCACTGCCCATAACAGAGCAGACCGGACTTCCCTGGTGTTCCCAACACCCCGGTTTGATGCATGCCTGCGGTCATGACGGACATACGGCGATCTTGTTGGAGCTGGCTCGCCGAATTGGGGGGCAAAAGGATCTGCCTTACAATATCTTTTTGATCTTTCAGCCCGGAGAGGAAGCCCATGGGGGAGCGGAGGCGATATGCAAAACCGGAATCTTAAAACGATTCGGCGTGGTGGGAATTTTTGCACTCCATCTTTGGCCGGGATTGCCCAAGGGACAGTTTTTCAGCCGTCCCGGACTGCTGATGAGCCATAGTTGTGGGGTGAAGGCGGAATTTACGGGAAACAGTGTGCATATTGCCTCCTGGCAGAAGGGGGTAGATGCCTTGATGCCTTGCTGTGCATTTTGTCTTAGGGCGGAAAAGGAGACACCGGGACTTTTAAAATTTGGGAAAATTCACGGTGGGTCGGCAGAGAATATTTTGTGCGGACGGGTGACCGTTTGGGGATCGTTACGCAGTTTAGAGGATGCCGGGATTTCCCAGGCGAAGTCTGTATTAAGAAAGCTATGCAAGGAAGTGGCGGAAACATACGGATGCCAGGGGGATGTTTCTTTTCGTATGGGGTATCCCGGCGTTGCCAACGATTCCGATTTGCTTCAGAGGGTGGAAAACATATATCCCGTTTCGGGATTTTCGGAGCCTCTTTTCACCGCCGAGGATTTTTCTTTTTATCAGCAGCAAGTGCCGGGGGTCTATTTTTTACTGGGTATTGGAAATACACCGCCCCTTCATAGCAATCATTTTTCCTTCCCTACGGATGTTTTGCCCAAGGGTGCAGCGTTTTTCTTTCATTTGGCACAAGCATTGGCATAAAATTCCGGAATCGCGGTGAAACTATCCCCGGAGGGATGGTATGCTGACGATTTTGATGCGGTCTGTGGTGATCTATTTGGCTTTGATCGGTGCGATGCGGTTTTTGGGAAAACGGCAATTAGGACAATTGGAACCTTCCGAGGTGGTGGTCGCCATGCTGGTGGCGGACTTAGCTGCCATGCCTATGCAGGATGAGGGGAAATCCATGCTGCTGGCATTGTTGCCCATTGGTGCGGTGCTGGGGATGGAGTATCTGCTTTCAGTCCTTTCTATGCATAGCATTAAAATTCGGAAACTTCTTTGTGGAAAACCGGTAATTTTAATGGAAAACGGGAAGTTTTTGCAGGAAAATATGCGAAAGACACGGGTGACCCTGGATGAACTGATCAGCCAGCTTCGGGAAAAGGATGTGCTGGATATTTCCGCTGTCCAGTATGCCATTTTGGAAACCGGCGGCAATATTTCCGTGTTTCTCTATCCGCAGGAGCGACCCCTTACCGCAAAAGATGCGGAAAAAACCGTAAAAGCGGAATATTTACCTATCACCATCATCAGCGACGGCAGAATCTTGAAGGAAAATTTACAAAAAGCAGGCAAGGACAGAAAATGGTTGGATAAAACCTTGCGTCAGTACAAAGTAGCACCAAAAGAAACCTTCCTGCTGACAGTGGATCAAGACAATCAGGTTTGTTTTCATAAGAAGAAAAAAACTCGAAGATAGCACACGCTATCTTCGAGTTTTGTCTGTCGAAATCTAAGGCTCCCTCTGATGAGGGAGCTGTCGCCAAAGGCGACTGAGGGAGAGAAAATGTTTCGATTTTCATATTATTTTGGAAACTTATGCTAACTTTAGACAAAATTCTCTCCCCCAGTCAGCTTCGCTGCCAGCCCCCTCGTCAGAGGGGGCTTTGTTAAAAAACTGATTTTTTAACATTCCCCGTAAAGTGCCATGGTAAAGCGGTAGAGGGCGTGATCCCGTTTGCGGTAGACGGAGGATTGCTCCACACCCAATTCTCCGCAAAGGCGGTTTAAGACCCCTCTTTCCGGGGAGATGTACATTCTCTGTAATACCAGTTTTTCATCCGGGGGCAGAACGGAAAGGGCGTCTTCGGTGGTATCTACCCAAAGTCTGGCAACCTCCAAAGAACGCTTCAGTTCTTCCCGTTTGATCATATTGCAGATCATGTGATCATCCCGGGGGCCTGCGGTGGTGCTGCGAACCCGATCGGTGCGAACCGCTTTCAGATCGGTACAGTCCTTTTCCAGCATCCGAATTTCCTTAGGGATGTTCTCAACAGCCCGGGACATGGCCGGGTAACGGGTCAAATGCTCAATTGCTTCGTTTTTCCAGTTCATTGGGATTCTCCTTTTTGTATTTTTCGTAAAATCCATGGATCATACGCCAGCGGCTTAAATACCACCGACTCCAGGGACGGCATTGCTTGTTTTCGCAGTTTCGGGGATCTTCTACCCGGGTACAGTGTTGGCAAGGGCTTCCGTTATGCATATTCCAAACCTCCTTCACAGCGGCGGCAGAGGATCTGCTCTGCACGATACAGCATTTGTCCACAGCCGATACACCAGCCCATGGGCAGATCCTGCTGCAAATCTCTGGGGTATACAGGGGGGTGGATCTGCACCGGCTGTCTGTATCCCGATTTTAAATATGTGATGTTCATGAATCTGTCAATACCTCCGGTCAAAAGTTTTTTGAGTGGATTTGTATGCTTATATTAGTACTTGAACAAGTACTTGTCAAGGAGGACGCAACAGATTTCTAAGGGTTTGTGTACTTGCACAAGTACAAAACAGAAAAATTATGCATTTTAGACAATCTGCGAAAAAATATTCCTTCCATAAATATTGGTAGTTGCCCTTTGGAAGGTTATCAGGTATAATGTAGATTAGGATATTTTAGAGAATTTGGAGCATTTGCCGACAAGGAGAACCGAAATGGCCTATTTGGAATTGACAATTGAAACCGTAAGCTGTGGGATCGATCCCCTGACGGCTGCATTGACTGCCGCCGGCTTTGAGGATCTGGTGATTGAGGATCAGGCGGAATTTGAATCCTTTTTGGAGGATAACCGGGCTTACTGGGATTATATTGATGAGAAACTGCAATCCCATTTGCAGGGACTTTCCCAGATCAAGCTGTATTTGGAGGATTCCGATACCCAGGCTCTGCAAAAGTTACGGCAATTGTTGGACAGCTTGCAGGATCGGGAAAAGTTCGGCACACTGAATTTGACGGTGAAAGCGTTGGAGGAAGTGAACTGGGAGGAAAGCTGGAAGGACAATTATCCTCCCCAGCCGGTGGGTAACCGTTTGGTGGTGCTTCCCTGCTGGTTAGAGCCGGAGGCAGCGGACGGCCGCTTGCCGGTGATCCTGGATCCGGGACTTACCTTTGGCACCGGTGCTCATCCCTCCACCCAAATGGTCATGGAATTTATGGAAGAAATGGATCTGGAGGGGAAATCCTGCCTGGATTTGGGCAGTGGTAGCGGTATTCTTTCCATTACGGCTCTGCGTTTGGGTGCTAAGACTGCTGTGGGCGTGGATATTGACCCGAAGGCGGAGGATATTGCCAGGGAAAATGCCTTATATAATGGCTATACGGCTCCCCAGTTTACGGCTTTGACCGGTAATGTCACTGCCGATAAAAAATTGATGAACCGTCTGCAAAAGGATCGCTACGATTTGGTGCTGGTAAACATTGTGGCAGATGTCATCATTGGACTTGCACCTGTTTTGCCCCAATTTCTGCAGGAGGACAGTGTTTTGCTGCTGTCCGGTATTTTGGATACACGATTGCAGGATGTGATCGATGCCATTACGGCACAAAACCTGATCTGCGTGGAACAGAAAGCCACAGAGGATTGGAGAAGTTTGAAAGTGAGGAAAATGTCATGATCATCCCCTATCGCACCCGATGTTTTTTCAGGCGTGCGGGCATTTTGCTGTTGGTTGCGGTGATCGTGCTGGTGGCGGTTTTGCTGTGCTGGTTGGCATGGCTGGATCGTTATGTGGTATATACCCGGGATCGGGGTGCTGTGTTTGATTTTTCCCAATCTTCCCACAGCCTTACGGGAAAAACTGCGGTAAAACCGCCGGAACGGGAAGCGGTGGAGATATTCAGCTATGAAACCTCCCAGGAAGCTCAGGATGACAAAAAGCTGTCCCGATTGGGCGGATACTACATTACCGGTAGCGACCTGGAAACGGATTTTGAAGCTGTAAAGGCACAGCTTGCCATCTTGCCGGAAAATACCCCGGTCATGCTGGATGTGAAAAGTATTTATGGTAACTTTTTCTATTCCTCATCGGTAAGTGAAAATCGCAACAGCGATCTGGATATTGCCGCCATGGATGCCCTGATCGAAGAACTGAACAGTGGAAAATACTATACCATTGCCCGTTTGCCTGCCTTGCGGGACAGACAGTATGGCCTTTACCATGTCAATGACGGTCTGCCGGTAGCCGCAGGCTATCTTTGGATGGACGATTATGGCTGTTACTGGCTGAATCCGGCTAAGGACGGTACGGTGAATTATCTCATCAGTATTGCCAATGAATTGCGAAACTTAGGCTTTGACGAGGTGGTTTTCTGCGATTACTATTTCCCGGAAACCACCAGCATTGTCTTTAAGGGCGATAAGGCGGAAGCCCTTTCCCAGGCGGCACAAACCATTGTAAACTCCTGCGCCAGTGATACCTTTGCGGTTTCCTTTACCATGGAGCAGAGTTTTGAAGCACCCCGGGGCAGAAGCCGGATCTATTTGCCCGATGCGCCTGCGGCTCAGGCGGAGAGCCTTGCCAATCAGTTTGGTTTTGAAGATCCCATTGCACGGGTGGTGTTCCTGACGGATATTCATGATACCCGTTTTGATCAGTATGGTGTTTTGCGTCCCATTGCAGATGCAGAGCCTGTGGAATGATCCCAAAACCGCCGAAAAACAGATAGACGGGATATATCAAAATGTCGAACACATTAAAACGCATAAAAAGTCGTGTGCGGTGGGGAAGGGTGCTGCTGGTGGCAGCCGTCGTTATCGCAGCGGTGGCAGTGTGGGGGTTTTTAAGCCCCAATGATCCTGCCATACCTCCCATCTTACCCGATACAACGGAGATAGAAGGTTCTGTATCTTATAGCCCGGAGGATTTTGTACAAAATGAAAAGGGCTTTATGACCTGCCTGACCAGGGAATATGCCACCGGTATCGATGTTTCGGAATATCAAAGGGATATTGACTGGGAAAAGGTAAAAGAAGACGGGATCAGCTTTGTGTTCATCCGATTGGGTGGACGGGGGACTACCGAGGGAAATCTTTATACGGACAGTATGGCAGAAAGTCATTACCGGGGGGCAAAGGAAGCCGGTCTGCAGGTGGGGATGTATTTTTACGCCCAGGCCATCACAAAGGAAGAAGCGGAGGAGGAAGCTGCCTTCGTTTTGGAGCATGTGGCAGGCTATGCCCTGGATCTGCCCTTTGTGTACGATTGGGAGTGGGGCGGACAAGGCTCCCGAACCTCCAATATGGGTAGCCAACAACTGACGGAGATTACGGAAACCTTTTGCCAAGCCATTTCCCAGGGCGGCTTATCGCCCATGATCTATTTCAATGAAAGTCAAGGACTGGATCAATTGGATCTAAAAAGACTTTCCGGGTATCCGTTCTGGCTTGCCATGTATGATGGGAAAATGGATTTTCCTTATGAAGTGGACTATTGGCAGTACTCTGCCACCGGTCATGTGGCTGGCATCGAAGGAACTGTGGACCTGAATATTCATTTGATTTCATAAAATGAGAGCGTTGCAAAATCTGCAACGCTCTCAGTCTGTCAAAAAAGTATTTTTTGACAGACTGCCAGAGGTCAAAGAAGCACCAAAGGCAAGCAACTCGACCCCGAAGTGTATATAAATACTCGAGAGGGGGGAGCGACCCGACCGCCGCCTATGACGGAGTCAAGGGAGGGGAGCGAGTGGCAGCGGTCGATCGCTGACGAAGCCGCACCGTCGGCAAGGAAGAGAGCGGGCACCGCAACAGGAGAGTTGCGCAGGAAGGCAAAAACCCTTGCAATGCAAGGATTTTCTGCTTTTAAACATTCATCCAGGTAAAACTATTTTGAATATCACAATAAAATCAGAACCTCCAAGCCGATAATCTGTTTTTGCCGGTTTGGGGGTTCTTTGACACTCTGGAGAGCGTTGCAGATTTTGCAACGCTCTGTTTTTATGAACCATCCCAAGTCTGTTTCATAGAATGGCTTGGGGGTGATCAGAATGTTGATCGTTCAAAAGTACGGTGGCACATCCATAGCCAATACGGCACGGATCCGGGCCGCCGCAAGGCGTGTGGCAGGAATTGCCCAGCAAGGTGCTAAGGTGGTCGTGGTGGTGTCGGCACAAGGGGATACTACGGATGCACTGATCACCAAAGCGGAATCGGTAAATTTGCGTGGCTCTGTGCGGGAAATGGATGCGTGTCTTGCTGTGGGAGAGCAATTGTCTGCTGCCCTGATGGCTATGGCCATAGGGGCATTGGGAATGCCGGCGGTGAGTTTGACCGGCTGGCAGGCAGGCATTGCCACGGACAGCGTATATGGAAATGCCAGGATCACCGGTCTGGAAAACGAACGGATACGGACAGAACTGGAAAAAGGCAATGTTGTGGTGGTGACGGGGTTTCAGGGCATCAATCCCAATGGAGATATTACCACTTTGGGAAGGGGAGGCTCGGATACCACTGCGGTGGCATTGGCGGCATTTTTGAAGGCGGATCTTTGCCAAATCTATACAGATGTGGACGGTATCTATGACCGGGATCCCCGGATGTATCCCGATGCAACCAGGTTTTTCAGGATCGGGTATGAGAAAATGCTTCGGCTGATCGAAGGCGGGGCGCAGGTGCTCCATGACCGCAGTGTGGAATTTGCCAGGGACTACCAGATCCCCGTGGAGGTGCGTTCTGCCTTTACCGACGCTCCCGGAACCATCTTAGGCGAATATTGACGAAATAGTTGTATACTGATATAATGTAGCCAAAGTATTTTCTATACTGGATATTATATCTGCAACCGAGGATTTGACAATGGACATTCAAGAAAGCTGCAAATGCGGAAAAAAGCATATCTTTTCTTCCAAAGTGGTGATCAAGGCTGGGGCGATTCAGGAAATTCCCGACTTTTTAAAGCAGTATCATGGGAAAAAAGTGTTTTTGATCGCAGATCAGAACACATACGCCGCCGCAGGAAATCAGATCGCGGAAATCATAGAGAAGGCAAATGTGAAGCTTGCCAAATGTATCTTTACAGAAGATGCTTTAGAGCCGGATGAGCATAGCGTGGGCAGAGCGATTATGTATTATGAATCCGACTGCGATTTGGTGATCGGTGTAGGCTCCGGTGTGATCAACGATATTAGTAAGATCGTTGCCAATGTGGCAGGGAAGCCCTATATCATCGTTGGTACAGCACCTTCCATGGATGGCTATGCCTCTGCCACTTCCTCCATGACCCGTGACGGACTGAAGATCTCCTTAAACAGTAAATGTGCCGATGTGATCATCGGAGATTTGGATATTCTGTGTCAGGCACCTGCCAAAATGATGGCCTCCGGCTTAGGGGATATGCTTGCCAAATATGTGAGTATCTGCGAGTGGAGAATTGCCCATCTCATTACCGGGGAATATTACTGTGAGGACATTGCACAGCTTGTCCGGGATGCCTTAAAGCGTTGTGTGAAGAATGCGGAAGGTCTGCTGAAACGGGATCCGGAAGCTGTGAAGGCTGTCTTTGAAGGTTTGGTGATCGGCGGTGTGGCTATGGCTTATGCCGGCGTATCCCGGCCTGCCTCCGGTGTGGAGCATTATTTCAGCCATGTATGGGATATGCGTGGCGTGGAATTTGGTACGCAGGTGGATTTTCACGGCATCCAGTGTGCCATGGCGACATATCAGGCGATTAAGCTGTATGAGCTGGTGAAAACCCAAAAGCCGGACTATGAAAAGGCGGCAGCCTTTGTAGAAAAATTTGATCTGCCTGCCTGGGAACAAACACTCCGGGCGTTTTTGGGCAAGGGTGCAGAGGCGATGATCGCACTGGAAAAGAAAGAGGGGAAATACCGTAAGGATACCCATCCGGCACGGTTTCGGATCATTCAGGAAAAATGGGATGATATTTTGCAGATCATAGAAGAGGAATTGCCCTCCTCTCAGGAAATTGCCGAATTGCTGGAGACGATCGGAATTTCCACGGATCTGATGACCATTGGTGTTGACACCCTTTGTGCCAGAACCTCTTTCATGGCCACAAAGGACATCCGCGATAAATATGTGCTGTCCCGATTGGCCTGGGACTTAGGCGTTTTGGACGAATTGACACAACAAATCGTTTGAAGAAAGAAGCCGCTGCCCGAAAGGTCAGTGCAACTGTAAAATGAAAGTAGACACTCACAAAAGGTGGGTGTCTACTTTTTCTTGCCAATCTTATATGTCATATTCTCCTAAAATTTCCGCAGGTCCTTCCAGCAGGAGACCGGAGATCAATCCGCCTTGTGCATCCACGGTGATATGCAGTGTGCCACCGGGATTATGGGCAGTGAGTTTCTTTCCCGGCAGACTTCCGGCGGCGTAAAGCACAGCGGCCAATGCACCGCAACCGGTGCCGCAGGCTAAGGTGTAATCCTCCACACCCCGTTCGTAGCTGAGGACCCGGACGGTGTCAGTGCCTTCCCAGGCGTAAAAGTCCACATTGGCACCTTTGGGAAATACCGGATCAAAACGGAGGGATTTTGCCTGCTCCCGCAGAGCATCCTTTTGCTCCCATGTAAGGCCGGGAACCTCCATGACTGCATGGGGGACACCGCACACCGCGTAAGCAACATCCGGCTTTGCCTCCAAATCAATATCCACGGGACGGGTCAATTTCACCCGATAGCAGGTATCGGAAATACGCCATCCCGGCACGATTCCTGCGTCGGTTTCGATGGTCATTTCGTCTTCTGCGATTCCGGCATCATGGGCAAATTTGCAGATACAGCGGCTGCCGTTACCGCACATTTCGCCCCGGGATCCGTCGGCGTTATAGTAGTGCAGACGAAAATCAGCCTGCTGGGAAGTATCCAATGCCATAAAACCGTCTGCTCCGGTGATGGCACACAATTTTTGAGAAAGTTCCTGAAAATTTAGGTTTTGTCCACGGCTGTCAATGACCATAAAGTCATTGCCGGCACCGCTCATGTGTAAACAACGCATAAGGCAACACCCCTTTCCTATATAGTATAACACACCGAAACAGAAAATTCAAACCCCAGAGATTTGGACAATGTCATTAAGTTAAGTGTCATTGCGAACAAGTGATGTAGTCACTTGTGTGGCAATCTCCAGATTTTTGTGAGGTTGGAGATTCTCACGACCAGTGTGTTTACTGGTCTCAGAATGACATAATTTCTTAACTTAATGACATTGAGAGATTTGGATGGGGTATAGATGGGGGGCTTTGTGCATAAAGTGTGTTATCATAGATATGGGGGGCGGCGTTATGAAATTTACGGAACTGACTTGCAAGGAAGTGATCTGTGTCCGGGATGGACGGCGGCTGGGCTTTGTGACAGATGCCCGTGTGGAGGTTCCGGAGGGACGGGTGGTTTCCATTGTTGTGCCGGGGAGAAGTCGTTTTTTTGGATTGTTTGGATGCCGGGAGGATTATGTGATCCCCTGGAATTGCATTAAACGGATGGGGCCGGATATTGTTCTGGTGGACATCTGCCCCGACGAATGTCGCTGCCCTCGCCCCAGATTGGGTATGCGTTTTTAAAAAAATAAAAAAATTTTTTATTTTT
>JAZRRA010000018.1:0-6838 GCA_045650305.1 Faecousia sp. | reverse complement strand
TGTCCTACAAAAATATGGACAACGGGAAAAAAGCCCCCGCCTTTTGGCGTTGTTTTTTTGCACGACACGGGTCTGTAAGCCGGGTTCTGTCATTGACAGTCATCTATCTAAACCCAAAATTGCTCTTGGGTTTCAGCCGCCTCCCTGGGACGGTCGGGCAGACCTATTGTCCCTCCACGGCGTTGCTCCGGATAGAGTTTACATCATAAAACCTATATCTCTATAGGCTGGGTGCGCTCTTACCGCACCTTTTCACCCTTACCTGCAAGCAGGCGGTATCTCTCTGTTGCACTTGTCCTGGGGTCACCCCCGGCGGGCGTTACCCGTTATCCTTGCCCTATGGAGCCCGGACTTTCCTCACCCCAGTCCCGTTGGGGGCTGGGCCGCGACTGTCCGACCCGGTCGCCTAAACATTGTAACCCAATAATCCAATCTTGTCAAATATCTTGCAAAATCTTTTCATTCTGTATATACTATATAAAGAGATTTAAGCAGGCGTCGGTTGACCTGCGGAAAAAGAGGAACGACTATGAAAATATCTTATGATGAATATTTCCGCTCTTTACGGGGCAAAAAGATTTTAGTGATGGGATTAGGCGTCAGCAATCGTCCTTTGGTTCGGATGCTGCTTGCCTATGGCTGTGATGTTACCGGCTGTGATAAGACACCCCGTGAACAGTTTGATACGGAGCTTCAGGAATTGGAGGCATTTGGATGTAAAATGAAGGTAGGCGAGGGCTATCTTCAGGATCTTTCTGCTGACATCGTATTCCGTACACCCGGCATGCATCCCAATATTCCGGCTTTGCAGGCATTGCGTGAGGCAGGTGCAGAGATCACCAGTGAAATGGAAGTGTTCTTCGAACTTTGCAACTGCACCATTTTGGCAGTGACCGGCTCCGACGGAAAAACAACCACTACCACTTTGATTTCCGAGATGCTGAAAGCCTCCGGCAAAACTGTGTGGCTTGGCGGTAATATTGGTACACCCCTTCTGCCTCTTATTGATCAAATTCAGGAATCGGATTATGCCGTTGTGGAGCTGAGTTCTTTCCAGCTTATGGATATGCGTCGTTCTCCCCATGTGGCGGTGGTGACCAATTTAGCACCGAACCATCTGGATGTCCACAAGGATATGGAGGAGTATATCGATGCAAAGGTCAATCTCTTCCGTTTCCAGGGGAAAGAGGATATTCTTATCGTCAATGCAGACAATGGGATCACATCGGAATTTGTGGGCAATGGTGCTACCCGGTATTTCTCTTATAGCGGTAAGGTTAAAACCGGTACATACCTGGAAGGGGATACCATTTACCGAAACGGCGTCCCGGTACTGAATAAGAAGGAGATCGTCATTCCGGGTGAGCATAATGTGGAAAACTTCATGACCGCGATCCTGGCAGTTGACGGCCTTGTGGAGGATGAAACCATCCGTCAGGTGGCAAGAACCTTTGGCGGCGTGGAGCATCGCATTGAGTTTGTCCGGGAAATTGCAGGTGTTCGTTTCTATAACGATTCCATCGCATCTTCTCCCACCCGTACCATTGCAGGTCTGAAAAGTTTTCCGGAAAAGGTTGTGCTGATTGCCGGTGGCTATGATAAGAAAATTCCCTATGCACCTTTAGCACCCCATGTGGTAGCCCATACAAAAGCGGTATACCTTTGCGGTGCAACAGCAAAAAAAATTCGTGAAGCTGTGGAAAATGACCCGGGTTACACCCCCGGAAATCCCTTGCTCATAGATTGTGCAGATCTGGAAGATGCCACCCGCAAGGCTGCGGCAGACAGCAAACCCGGTGATGTGGTGCTGATGAGCCCCGCCAGTGCATCCTTTGACCAGTTTAAAAACTTTGAAGTTCGGGGCAATTTCTTTAAGAAGCTTGTAAAGGAGCTGTAAGCATGGATATAAGCAAGGTAACGGGGACGGCCCGAAAATTGCTGAAGCTGAAATATACCGGAGCGGTGATCGTGGCGGCAGGTAATGCCTCCCGTATGCAAGGAATCGATAAGGTGATGGCACCCATTCAGGGTCAGCCTATGATCCTGCAAACTGTCCGCCGTTTCCAAAACTGCTCTGCTATTAAGGAAATTGTGGTCGTGACCCGGGAGGATCTTTTGATGTCCGTTATGGGGCTGTGCAGAGGATTCGATAAGGTGAAGGCTGTGGTTGTAGGTGGTAAAGACCGCCAGGAATCGGTAGAGCTGGGACTGAATACCCTTTCGGATAAGGTAAAGCTGGTGGCGATCCACGACGGAGCCAGACCGTTGGTGACCGATGCGGTCATTGACCGTGCGGTTCGTGCCGCCAATAGCTATGGTGCTGCTGCACCGGCCATTCCCGTCAAAGATACCATCAAAACCGTGCAAGGTGGTGTAGTGGTCAACACGCCTGACAGAAAGACATTACAGGCTGTGCAAACACCCCAGGTGTTTGATTTTGATATGTTACGGGGTGCTTTGAAAAAAGCCCGTCAGGACAATGCGGAAATTACCGATGACTGCTCGGCTGTGGAACGAATGGGCTTTTCTGTGAAGATTGTAGAAGGCGATGAACGCAACATTAAGGTTACCACGCCTATGGACCTGAAAATTGCAGAAGCCTTTTTGGAGGAAATGAAATGAGAATCGGACACGGATATGATGTGCATCGGCTGGTGGAATGTCGCGACCTGATTTTAGGTGGCGTGACCATTCCCTTTGAAAAAGGTTTGTTGGGTCATTCCGATGCGGATGTATTGCTCCATGCGGTGATGGATGCTCTGCTGGGAGCGGCCGGTTTGGGAGATATTGGAAAGCTGTTTCCGGATACGGATATGACCTATAAGGATATTTCCTCCATGTTCTTACTGGAAAATGTGGGAAAACGCCTGAAGGAAAAGGGATTCCGGGTGGGAAACATTGATGTGACCATGATCGCCCAAAAACCGAAGTTGAAGGACTATATCCCCCAAATGGTAGAAAACATTGCATCTGTTTTGGAAACGGATGTGAGTCGTGTTAATGTAAAAGCCACCACCGAGGAACACTTAGGATTTACCGGTGACGGCTCCGGCATGGCCTGCCATGCGGTTTGCATATTGGAAGAATAAAAAGAGGCTGGTTACAACAGTACCACTTAGTTAAGAAAATGTATCATATACTGTGTCATTCTGAGCGACCAACGGGAGTCGAAGAATCTTCGCGCCAATGATTATGCGTAGATCCTTCGACGCCCTACGCTTGCTCAGGATGACGCTTTTTTTACATCAATAGCCGCACAGTCAAGGATGCCATGAAAAATCCCATAAAATCCGCAATTAAGGCGGCAGGTAGGGTATAGCGTGTTTTTTGAATCCCGGCAGCACCAAAATAGACACTGATGGTATAGAAGGTGGTTTCGGTGGAACCTAACATCACGGCAACGGTTCTGCCAATGGTAGAATCCACCCCGTGCTCTGCCATCAGTTCTGCACCCACAGCCAGTGCGGCACTACCGCTGATAGGGCGGATCAATACCAAAAGAGCAGTTTCGCCCGGGATCCCGAAAAAAGAAAAAATAGGGGAGAGTAGATTGCCCAATATTTCCATAGCCCCGGAGCTTCGGAGCATGGTTACGGCGGTTAACAGCATGACAAGTGTGGGAATCAGTGTTCCCAATAGTTTTAGTCCTTCTTTTCCGCCTTCCAGCAAAGTGCCGTAGGCATTTTCCTGCTTTCGAAGTGCCAGCAGGCAACTGATTAGCAGTAATAAGGGTACAAGATAATTGGTGATCATTTCCATAGCTTACCCATGAGGACGGCGGCCAAAAGGCCAATGCCGGCGGAGCAAAATGAGGTGATCCATACGGCTGGGAGAATATCAAAAGGGGTTTTACATCCTAAAGATACCCGTACTGCCGCAACCGTAGCCGGAATCAACTGAATGGAGGCTGTGTTCAATACGATCAATCTGCACAATTCATGACCTGCCACGAAATCACGCTGTTTGGAGGCCAGTCTTTTGGCGGCTTGAATCCCCATGGGGGTGGCGGCGTTCCCCAATCCTAAAAAATTGGCACAGATATTGGCACTCAAACTGCCGGCTAAAATGGGATCTGTCCGTGAGGAAGGAAAAATCCTGAGGATCACCGGCTTTAGTAAACGGGATAGAAGGTTACTGATACCGGCCTTTTCCATCAGTTTACCCACTCCGGACCAAAGGCATAGAGAACCGGAAAGAGAGATAGCCAAGGTGATGCCACTTTGTGCTCCCTGACTGACAGCTTCGGCCAGCAATTCCCCGCGGCCGGTGAAAATGGCGGCTGTCAGCGATATTGCGACCATGGTGACCCATACCCAACTCATTAACATTGTCCATTCCTCCCTTGCTTTATAGATCCTATGAAAAATCCTTAAAAAATAGGACAAAGCAAGGGAAAAAAGCATTGACACAGCGAGAGGATAATAGTATAATACTTTTCATCATCCGTTGAGATGACAATTCATAGAAAAAGGATGGACAGCCAGATGAAGTCAACAGGTATCGTTCGTAAAGTAGATGAATTGGGGAGAATTGTACTTCCCGTGGAATTACGCCGCACATTGGATATTGCGGAACGGGACGAGCTGGAGATTTATTTGGATGACGATAAAGTTGTTCTGAGAAAGTACGAGCCTTCTTGTATTTTCTGTGCCGGCGTTCGTAATTTGGTGAACTACCACGGTAGAAATGTGTGCATGGAGTGCATCCAAAACCTGAATGAGATATAAAAAATGCCTACCTGAGTGTTTCACGCAGGTAGGCATTTTTTAATCTTGCAAAGCCGCTTCGTAAACGGCGTTTTTGGGCAGGTTTAATTCCTGGGCAGTTTGCTTAACGGCATCTTTGCGACTAAGTCCTTCTGCCATCAGTTCCAAAACTCTGGTTTTGGCATCGGAAACGGTGGGCAGTTCCTTTTCTTCTTCCGGAGCACCGGCAACGACCAAAACATATTCTCCCTTGGGGGCGATTTCTTCGTATAATGCCATAGCACCGCCCAAACTGGTGCGGATCACTTCCTCGTGGAGTTTGGTCAGCTCCCGGCAAAGGCTGATGGGGCGGTCAGCACCAAAGACTTCCGCCATGCTTTCCAGTGTGGCAGTGAGCTTGTGGGGGGCTTCGTAGAAGATCATGGTTCTTTTTTCGGTTTTCAAACTTTCCAAATGTTCCCGGCGGCTTTTTTTCGCGGTGGAGAGGAAACCTTCAAAACAAAACCGTCCCGTAGCCTGACCGGAGATACTCAGCGCGGTGATGACAGCACAAGGGCCGGGGATGGCACAGACGGTAATGCCTGCCTCGGCACATTGTTTGACAAGTTCTTCGCCGGGGTCGGATATGGCAGGGCTACCGGCATCGGATACCAACGCGCAGGTTTCGCCTGCCAGGATCCGTGCGACGATTTGCTCTCCCTTTTGAGTCTTGTTATGCTCGTAGTAGCTGACAAGACTTTTTTTGATCTCCAAATGGTTCAATAGCTTCAGGGTGACCCGGGTATCCTCGGCAGCAATAAAATCCGCCTGCTCCAGGGTTTGCTTGCAGCGAATAGAAATGTCACCCAGATTTCCGATGGGAGTGGGGACAAGGTATAACATTCCGGCCATACGGTTGACCTCCTTAGAGATGATAGATCTGTTTGTAGTAATCGGTGATACTGCCGTCACAATGGTGGAGAGAGTTTTCCTCCCATATCAGTCCGGGCTTTGCACCCTTGCGGCAATGCAGGAGAAGAAGACTGAAAGGACCGTCTTCTCTGTGGCGTACCAGACGAACCCGTTTCGGTTGTAATTTGTTGGCCACCGCGTGATAGCATATCTCACCGAAATATTCCGGCTTGTGTACTAAAAATAGATCACCGCCGTATTGCAGAGCCCACCCGGCTGCCTGGAAAAGATCCTGCACAGAGCAGGTATCCGTATGCCGTGCCTGGGGCTGGGTGGTGCTTTTAGGACCACCGGTATAATAGGGCGGATTTGAAACGCATACCCGGAAACTGCTTGCAGGAAAAACAGATGGGATGGTTCGCAGATCTGTGCATACACTGGTAAGACGGGAGGCAATCGCGTTGCGAGCAATATTTTGGATGGCACATTCATGTGCATCTGCGGAAAGTTCCACACCGGTGACGGTGCAGTCCTTCTTTTTGGCACATAGCAAAAGTCCCAAAGTGCCGCAGCCGGAACCTAAGTCCAAAACAGTGGTGTTTTTTGGCAGCTTTACAAAATCAGCCAATGCCATGGAATCCGTGCTTAAAGGAAACCCTCCCGGTGAGATCTCCAAAGTAAATCCGTTATGTAAAAATTCCATATCTAAAATACCTGCCTGTCACGATACAGAATGAGTGATTTAAAAAGGTATTTGCCTGCATATAAAATAAACAGCCTGCACATCCGGTGAACGGAGTGCAGGCTGACAGCGAAATCGGAGAATCAGCCTTCCTCGATTGCTTCAACAGGGCAGTTATCGACGCAGGATCCGCAGTTAACGCAGATGTCGGCATCGATGACGTACTTCTCGTCGCCTTCGGCAATAGCCTCTACGGGGCAGTTATCTGCACAGCTACCGCACTTTACGCAAGCATCAGTAATAACATATGCCATTTTATGTACCTCCTTTAAGATTGCCCCGTTGGTTGCCGGGGCTTGCATTACCATCATTCTAGCATACATTTCGAAAAATGCAAATGGTAAATGCGTCTTTTTCGGTATAAATTTCCCGGGCTGCGGTGAGACTCCTTTGAAGAAAGGCGGCGAATCAGGTGCAGAGAAGAATTTACAGCATGCAAAGCGAACGCGTTCTGCGGGAAGCGCGGGCTCAGGCGGTGTCTTTTGGCCATAGTTATGTG
>JAZRRA010000017.1:0-6209 GCA_045650305.1 Faecousia sp. | reverse complement strand
GTTTGCCATTACGGTCTACCGCCTTGCCCATGAATTGCATTTGCTGTCTGTACCCATGTTGCCCAGAATCATGACGGAATATGCCCATAATGTCACCGGTATCGATATTCACCCCGGTGCAACTGTGGGAAAATATTTCTTCATTGACCATGGTACCGGCATTGTTATCGGTGAAACTACGGTCATCGGTGAAAATGTGAAGATCTATCAGGGCGTGACTTTGGGCGCGCTTTCCACCCGTGGCGGTCAAAGCCTTCGGGGAAAACGCCGTCACCCCACCATTGAAGACGATGTGACCATCTATGCCGGTGCATCCATTTTGGGTGGCGATACGGTGATCGGCAAAGGCTCGGTGATCGGCTCTAATGTGTTTATTACGGAATCGGTAGCACCTGACACCTCGGTTATCAATAAAAAGCAGGAATTGCAGTATAAAAACCGCCAACCGTCTGTAAAATAAAATGATCCCCCGATTGCTTGCAATCGGTGGATTTGCAGTGTTTAGGAAAAGTAAGCATCCGGTTATCGTAAAACGTGTCATCCTGAGCGAAGTGAAACGAAGTCGAAGGATCTTCGCACCCAATCATTGCACAGCAAATCGGTAAATGCGTAGATTCTTCGACTCGCTTTTGCTCGCTCAGAAAGACAAAAGATCGATAACCTTCTCATAACAAAATGCCACCCCTTCGTTAGAGGGGGGCGTGGACATTAGTCCTCGAACTGAATTACATCCTGATACCGCTCTTTGAAAATGCCGTAAACAGCATTCAAAATATCGGTATCCTGAACGGAGATATAATTCTCGTTTTCTTCGTCCACGGGTTCCACTTCCAAAATCACGATGCCGGATTCCTCGTCATCTACGGGAAGCAAAACCAGATATTCCTTTTCGTTGTACTCTACGCAGTCCAGATATTCAAAATCCGTATCGACACCGTTTTCGTCGGTCAGGGTGAAGATGGGACTTTCTTCTTCCTGCAACAGTTCTTCGTTTTCCATAATGAGCCTCCTAAGTGTGTAATTTTTTATGATTATAGCGGAAAACACTTCAAAAGTCAATGAAAATCGGCCTACTGGGTAAGCAGGCCAATTGAGAATGTAGAGGAGGCGTTTCGCCTCCTGCGGGATAGAAAAACCGTGTCCTGCATAAATAATCAGGGACACCCGTCCTCGGGTGTCCGGGAGATACTATTTGGAAGGCGGACACCCCGGGAGGGGTGTCCCTACCATAGAATCATCAGAAATTGACAGCTTCGGAAGATTTTAACTGTAACTGCAATTTATCCGCAATCAGGGCGATGAACTCTGAATTTGTGGGCGTTATTGACAGAAAGAAACAATTGTGATATTCTATTTATATAGTTGGAATTCTGTCTAGAGCCTTTGGCTTTCAAAGAGTTCACTTCGACGTTTCCAACGAAAGATGTTCGCAGGAATTGGAACTTCGGAAATTCTCCGTATGAATCCATGCTGTCCTGCGAACATCTTTTTTGTTTAAAAGTTGGCAACCTGTGTGGATTTGAGCTGGAGCTGCAATTTATCCGCAATCAGGGCAATAAATACGGAATTCGTGGGTTTTCCCTTGGTTTTACTGACTGTGTAGCCAAAAAATCTTTGCAAAGTATCCAAATCGCCTCTGTCCCAAGCCACTTCGATGGCGTGGCGAATGGCCCGTTCCACTCTGGAAGGTGTGGTCTGGAATGTCTTTGCAACCTGGGGATACAATACCTTCGTGATGGCGTTGATCACATCCATATCCTGGGTGGCGATGATAATGGCCTCCCGCAGGTATTGATAGCCTTTAATATGGGCAGGTACACCGATCTCGTGGATGATGTTGGTGACCATGGCTTCAATGCCACCGGCGGTGGGACGAAGTGTGGGTATAGGTTTGCTGCCGACAGAACGAATTTCCTCCATTCGTTCTACCAGTGCAGTCAGATCACAAGGCTTCAGCATCAAATACCGCACGCCCAAATTGGCGGCAGCGGATGCCACATAATCTGTGATGAAGCCGGATGTAGCGAATACCACCGGGCGGTGATCCATGCCGCTGATGGCTCTTAAAACGCTGATTCCGTCCTGTTTGGCAAGCATCAGGTCCAGAACCAGCACATCGGGTTTCCGTTCTGTGATCATGGAGATGGTTCGTTCTCCGTCGTGAGCCGTGCCGATGACCTGAAAACCCTCTGTCCGTTTCAGTGCCCCGGTCAGTCCGTTACAAAATTCCTCCGAATTGTCTGCGATGATCACAGTTTTACAATTTTCCATTATTTCCACTCCTGACTAATGAAGATATCCCCTTGCTGCGACAAATATAATTTAACATAATGCATCACGATTTGCAAGGAAAATACAAAACAATCGTTCGACAAAAAACAGCATAATAGTTGATAAAAAGCATGAAACAGCAACATTTCGACGAAATTCGACTTGTGGATAAAATAGTTGACGGTTTTTTCAATGTGTAGTATGATAAGAAAAACGAAATCCCGGGAGGAAAAGATGGGAATGAAGGGAATTTGGAATCTGGATGCCATATATTGTGGATTTTCTGATCCCCGGTATGGCTCTGATATGGAAACTTTGGAGGCACGGATCCAGGAATTCGATGCATTTACGAAACAGTTGACGGATGTATCTCCGGCAGTGGATGCACTTGTGAAAGGTGTTGTGCTTCAGGAGGAAATTTCTGTCCTGATTGAAAAGTTGGCAACCTATGGCAGTTTGCGTCAGGCCGCCAATACCACCGATCCGGAGGCCGGCTCTCAAATGGGGCGTATCATGGCTCTGTATAGCGGTGTGGCTGCACCCCAGGCGGCGTTTGAAAGCTGGGCAAGCGGCCTTGAAAACCTGATGGAACTGGTGGAGCAGGAGGAAACCCTACGGGATTACCGATTCCTATTTGAAAATATGAAGGAAAACAGTTGCCATCTTTTACCCGGATTGGGCGAGGAAATCATGGCCAAAATGTCCATCAGCGGTTCTGGTGCATGGAGCGATCTTCATGGCTATGTGACCAGTACAGTGCCGGTAGATTATGAAGGACAGACGATTACTTTGTCCGCTGTGCGGAATCTTGCCTACGATGCAGATGCCGCTATCCGTAAGAAGGCTTATGAGGCAGAACTTGCCTGCTATGAGCGAATTCAGGCACCGGTGGCCTTTGCCCTGAACTCGATCAAACTGGAAACACTGACGGATTGCCAATTGCGTGGTTACGGTTCTCCTTTGGAGCGAACTCTGCGGCAGTACCACATGAGCCGTGAAACCCTGGATGCCATGTTCAGTGCGATGGAAGAGTATATGCCGGTATTCCGTAAGTACCTGAAGGCCAAAGCAAAAGCGTTGGGGCATGAAGGGGGACTTCCCTGGTATGACTTGTTTGCCCCCATGGGGAAATCTACCGCAAAAATGACGGCAGAGTCGGTTCGGGAATATCTTGTAAAGCTGTTTGCCGGATTTGACGGGGAACTGGCGGACATGGTGGAAGAAGCTTTTGACCGGGAATGGATCGATTTTTATCCCCGGGAGGGAAAGAGCGGCGGTGCATTTTGTGCCGGTATCCAGTCCATGGGGCAAAGCCGGATTCTTGCCAATTTCGACGGCAAATTCTCCGACGCCGTGACTTTGGCACATGAGCTGGGTCATGCCTTCCACAATCGCTGTATTCAGGATCAGAAACCGCTGAATCAGGAATACTCCATGCCTTTGGCAGAAACGGCCTCTACCTTCAATGAATGTGTGGTTATGGCGGCGGCAATTGCCGGGGCTAAGGATAAGAATGAAATGCTGGCATTGATCGGATCCCAGCTTCAGGATGGCACCCAGATTATATGTGACATCTATTCGAGGTATCTGTTCGAAACGGCGGTGTTTGAAAACCGTCCCGACACCTTTATGCATGGTCCCCAGTTGTGCGAAATGATGCTTAAGGCACAGGCACAAACTTATGGTGACGGATTGGATGAAAATACCAGACATCCCTATATGTGGGTCTGCAAGAGTCATTATTACGGTCCTACATTTTATAATTTCCCCTATGCCTTTGGCGGATTGTTTGCCCGTGGCTTGTATGCCCGTTATGAAGCAGAAGGGGAGAGCTTCATACCCAAATATAAGAAACTGCTGAAGACTACGACCGTGGCTTGTGCCGAGGATGTGGCTAAGGTGGCACAGATCGATCTGACCCAAAAGGACTTTTGGCGAGATGGTTTGCAGACCATTGCTCGGCAGATCGAGCTGTTTTGCAAGCTGATTGAGGAGTGATCAAAATGGAAAATACCATTGAGAAATTGGGACAATATATGGATGGTGCGAAAAGCGTCTATCATGCAGTTGCCTTGTTAAAGGCGGAACTGGAGGATGCAGGCTATGCACCTTTGGCGGAAAATACGGTGTGGGAACTGAAACCCGGCGGAAAGTATTACCTGATCCGAAACGGAGCATCCTTGATCGCTTTTCGGATTCCCAAAGGAAAAGTCAACGGTTTTATGATGAGTGCCGCCCACAGTGACCGTCCTACCTTTAAAATGAAGGAAAACGGTATCCTGACCGGAAATTATACCCGTCTTTCGGTGGAAAAGTACGGCGGAATGTTGATGGCACCCTGGCTGGATCGCCCCCTTTCTTTGGCAGGCCGCGTTCTTGTGAAAACAGAGCAGGGTGTGGAAAGTCGTTTGCTGGATATTGACCGTGATCTTTTGATGATCCCCAATGTGGCGATCCACATGAACCGAAAAGCCAACGATGGCTATACCTTCAATCCTGCGGTGGATATGTTGCCGCTGATGGGGGAGAAGGGGGACGAGGAACTGTTACCGCAGATTTTGGAAGAAGCGGCCGGCGGCGAGATCCTGGGACATGATCTTTACCTGTATGTCCGTCAGCCGTCTTCCGTATGGGGACTGAAAAATCAGTTTTTATCCGCACCTGCGCTGGATAACCTGACGGGTGTTTGGTGCTGTGCCCAGGGCTTCCTTCAAAGTGGAGAAAGTGATTCCGTGCCGCTGTTTTGTACCTTTGACAGCGAGGAAGTGGGCTCCAATTCCATGCAGGGTGCAGGATCCGATTTCCTGCGGAATACTTTGAAGCGGATATGCCGTGCCATGGACTGGGAGTTTGAATCCAAGCTGGCACAGTCCTTCCTGATCTCTGCGGATAATGTCCATGGCATCCATCCCAATCATCCGGAATATGCCGATCCCCAAAATGCACCGCTGCTCAATGGCGGACTGGTGATCAAATTCAATGCCAACCAGCGTTATACCACCGACGGTGTTTCTGCGGCGGTATTTCGCAGTGTGTGCCAAAAGGCGGAAGTGCCGTTGCAGATCTATTATAACCGTGCAGATATTGCCGGCGGTGCGACTTTGGGTTATGTTTCCGTTACCCATGTGTCTGTACCCTCTGTGGATATTGGTATCGCACAACTTGCCATGCATTCCTGCTATGAAACCGTAGGTGTAGCGGATGTTGACAGCATGACGCAGGCTTTGACCGCCTATTACGGCATGAGCCTGGAAACAGATGGAAACGGCGGCTATCGATTGGCATAATTGACAAAGTTTGTTTACATTTTCTGTGAGAAAATGCTATTGCATTCTATAAAAAACTATGTTATCATTATACTATCCGGGCGTATGGTGTTCTACTCCACGAAATAGGCTCTCATGCGTCACAAAAGGAGGAAATATAAACCCCGTTTGACTCACGGTACGGCAGTGTGGAGACCTGTCGTAAAGCGTTCGCTGTTATTACCCGGCGATCGTGAGAGCATACGCGAGGAGTCGGTGTGCTTAGAGTCGTGTATTATGGCAAGTTTATCTCTGCAAAACATCAAGAAGATCTACCCCCACAACAGCGACGATGTAAAGGCCAACAAGAAGGCTGAACGCAAGAAGAAAAAGAAGGGCGAAGAGGTCGAGGTCGAAGAGAAGATCAATCTGCAGATCACCGATCAGGGCGTCGTAGCCGTTCAGCAGTTCAACCTGGATGTTGAGGACAAGGAATTCATCGTTCTGGTTGGTCCTTCCGGCTGTGGTAAGTCTACCACTCTGCGTATGATCGCAGGTCTGGAAGAAATCAGCGAAGGCGACCTGTTCATCGACGGCCGCAGAGTGAACGATGTTGCTCCTAAGGACCGTGACATCGCCATGGTTTTCCAGAACTATGCGCTGTATCCTCACATGAGTGTGTATGACAACCTG
>JAZRRA010000016.1:0-2679 GCA_045650305.1 Faecousia sp. | reverse complement strand
TGGATGCACTGAAGCACCAGGGACAAGCTTGTGGACAGGTTGGCCACAAGTCAAGAGATGCTATTTCAGAAACAGAAAGCGGCAGACAGATTCAGCGCTACATCCGTTTGACCAATCTCATTCCAGGTATCTTGCAAAAGGTAGATAGCGGCGAGATTGCACTGACACCGGCAGTGGAACTTTCTTACTTGGATAAGGATGCACAAGAAATCGTACTGGATGCCATGCAGCAGGAGGATTGTACCCCCTCCTATTCCCAGACTGTCAGGCTAAAAAAACTCTATAGTCGTTATCAGCTGGATGTGGAGACCATCTATGAAATCATGGCCGAGGATAAGGCAAATCAGCGGGAGAAGATCAGTTTCCATATAGATGATCTGAGGGAGTACTTTCCCCGTGGCTACACTGCCTCCCAAATGAGCCGGGAGATCCTGCAAGCGTTGGAAGAACGCAGAGACAGAATTATCCGTGAGCGTGACCGAGATGATCGATAAATCCTCCACACATTCGTCATCCGTATATCCGCACGATAAAATGGCATTGCAAAACTTATATTAGGAGGTAACCCTATGGTAAAGAAATCCGCTGCCGGTTCCGGCACAATCCGCAAAAAGACCGTCACCAAGAATGGCAAACAGTATACCTACTGGGAAGCAAGATATTCTGCTGGTCGGGATCCAGGCACCGGTAAACAGATCCAACGATCTATCTCCGGTAAAACCCAAAAGGACGTCAGTCAAAAAATAAAGGCAGCAACCACATCTATTGACGATGGTACCTATGTCGCCCCCTGTAAGTTAACTGTTGCGCAATGGCTGGATATATGGACAAGCGAATATTTGAGCGCTGTGAAGCCAAGAACTGCAGATCTTTATAAGGGTGTGGTGAATGCCCGAATCAAACTTGGACTTGGCGCATTAAAATTGGAGGGACTCACACCTCATGTGATCCAAACATATTGCAACGATCTTAGCAGAGAAGGTCTTGCCCCCAAAACCGTTAAAAATGTCCACGGCATTCTGCATAAGTCCCTTCAGCAGGCTGTTATCAATGGTTACATCAAGAACAATCCAGCGGATTCCACCGTGCTTCCACGGATCAATCGCCGGGATATAAAGCCTTTGGATGAAGCCCAGATTTCAACCTTTCTGAAAGCCATACAAGGCCATGAATACTGCGATCTGTTCACCGTGACACTTTTCACAGGCATGCGAGAAGGTGAAGCTCTGGGGCTTCTGTGGGACTGTGTGGATTTAGAAAATGGCGCACTCAAGGTGGACAAGCAATTACAGCTAATTCGAGGCACCAAGGGACAATATCAGATGGTTCCAACGAAGAACAGCAAGTCCCGAACAATTACATTGGCTCCGTCTGTTGTCAAGATCCTCCGTAATGTCAGGCACAAACAGTTGGAAAATAAAATGCTGTATGGCGCTGCCTGGGAAAATAGTGGGTTTGTTTTCACCAATGAGTTAGGGCATCATCTGTTTGCTTCCACCGTCTACAAATCCTTTAAGCGCGTTATGGAAGAAATCGGCAGTCCGGAGACCCGATTCCATGATCTGCGTCACTCTTATGCTGTTGCTTCCATCCGTTCCGGTGATGATATCAAAACTGTTCAAGATAATTTAGGACATGCCACCGCTGCATTTACCTTGGATGTTTACGGCCATGTAACACAGCAAATGAAGCAAGAAAGCGCCAATCGAATGGAACAGTTTTTCAAAGCTGTGAACGCATAAGGGAAAACATAAGGGAAACCGAAAAGTTGATTCATCAAAACATCAACATTTCCCACAGAAAACCCACCATAAAGTAAAGAAAAACCACCGTTTTCGAACTGAAAACGGTGGTTTTTATGGTTGCGGAGGCAGGACTCGAACCTACGACCTCCGGGTTATGAGTGGCGATATTCCGAACTTTTTAACTTAAAAATCCTTGTTTATCTGCGAGTAATTAAAAATAATCCAACTTATTTATCAAATAACAAAATCTGTTTTCCCCAAATTTAAGTGCTTCTTCCCCAAATCTTCCCCAAGGACTTTTGTCAAAAAGCTCCGCGCGTTTCACCCTTGACAATACTATTTCAATTCCATTTTGGTGCGCCTCACCTTTTTGCAAATACCCACACATTTGATGTACTAGTGCTTTCTTCCTAAAATATAAACAGAAATAAAGACAAGGAGGAAATGCGTATGCAAACCATTTTTGAAGCAATGGGCGGTACATACCGACAAGATGATGACTACCTACTGCCCAATGTAAAAGCACCGGAGAGTCCGGCCATCGGCGTTTGGGGTCAGCGGCGGCACAAGCACCTGAGGGAACATAACCATTCACTCTATACGGCCTTGTTTCTCAGCGGTAAGCTGACTCCCCACCTAGAGGAGATTGACCGGGTAGCAACCAAAATGTATGACCGGCTGGTGGAGCAGATGAAGGAGCGAGACGGTATCACGGAAGAACTGAAGGCACTACACCAAATAGACTGGGTCCGGCAGATGAATGCCATCCGCAGTGAGGCAGAAACCGTGGTTATGGGGGGAGTTGATTTATGAATGAGGCCACCCAAAAGAATCGTTGTCCTTTCTTCAGCGGAGTATCAATTGGCTTTTGCTGGTCTGCTCCAGTTTCGCAACAAACTGATCCAGCAAGGCAGATATACGGATGCGGTGGACG
>JAZRRA010000015.1:0-10499 GCA_045650305.1 Faecousia sp. | reverse complement strand
GCCCCCGCCTCAGTGGACAGCAGCTGCCTGTACCCGGTGGCTACAATCAGGACGGAGAACTGACAACAGATCCAGCACAGATCGAGCAGACGTGGCGGGTGCTTCCCATGGGCTATTGGAAGGGGAGCGGCCTGTCCATCCTGATGGACCTGATGGCAACCATCCTGTCCGGCGGAAATTCTGTGGCGGATGTGGGGAGCTTTGGCGATGAAGTGGGCGTGACCCAGATTATGATCGCGATCGATCCCGCCAAATTCAACACGGTGGAGGAAACGGACGCCATTACCCAGCGGATACTGGAGGATGTGAAAGCATCCGAACCGGTTACCGAGGGCGGGGAAGTTTTCTACCCCGGCGAACGCTCCTACAAGAGCATGGAAGAGCATATGCAAAACGGCATCCCGGTGGTGGAAGAAATTTGGAATGCCGTATTGAAAATGTAACGGTTGTACGAATAACATAGCAAAGCACCGACCATTTTGGTCGGTGCTTTTGTTTTCAGGACAGGGCTGACGGATTCACTCGCCTGCGGGCAAGCCGCCTTTTAAATCCGCTCTCCAAATACCCAAACGCACAAAAAGACCAATCCTTTTGGACTGGTCTTTTTGTGGCTACGGGCTATAAAAAAGATATTTTTCGAGGGTTGCTATAAGGATTCGAACCCCTACGGTGGAGATTGGAAAATATAACAGATTATGTTTATTTTTCAGAGTGTTTAGCAAAAATTTTGCTTTTTATAAATTGTCTTATGGGCTTAAATGAGAAAACAAACGTAATCGCCATCATAGCAAGTGCGATAGGGAGCCACGAGCGATAATATTCAATATTCAAAGCATGGTGTAAGGAGAATTGAGGCATACCGTCACACCCCTCGTCAAAAAACAAGGCGATAAATAGAGCAAAAAAACACGCAAGCGGAACGATACCTGTCATCAAATAATCAAATTTTTTATTTGTTAATGATAGGTTTCCCAGAAATGCGGTAGTTACGAAGAAAAGCACAAACAAAAAAACGGATAAAATGTTTGAATTTATGATATCTATTTCGTCCAATAAAGTAAAGATTCCAAAAATAATGGGAAATAAAATAAACGGACTTGTATAGTATATTACTTTTTTCATATATATCATCTTTCATTATCATTTTTGTTCTACTTTCGGGTGGTAAACACATTATACAGAAAAGGAGCGAAAATGCAGGAAAAGTTTTTGAAAATTATTTGGTAGGAAAATTATACCATAAAACCTTTTACTTTTCAACCTATACAATAAAAAATGCTTTTCGCCAAAGCGAAAAGCTACCTCACTTATTACCTCTTACCTTTTACCTGTTACTTCCCAAAAAATCCTGCCAAATTAAGTAAGAGTGAAGAAGTAAGAGGTAAAAAGTAAAAATCCCGCACTTTCGTGCAGGATTTTTTGGTGGGGGAGGACGGATTCGAACCATCGAAGCGATACGCAGCAGATTTACAGTCTGTCCCCTTTGGCCACTCGGGAACTCCCCCAGATATGAACTTAGTCCGCTCCGTTTGGAGCCGGTAGACGGACTCGAACCCCCGACCTGCTGATTACAAATCAGCTGCTCTACCAACTGAGCTATACCGGCGGCTCAAACAGAACATGCTTATTATAGCCATGTAACACCAGTTTGTCAAGCTTTTTTTCTTCTTTTTTTCGTGAAATTTTATTTTTAAAACTATCTCAATTTTTACAACGATTTTAGCCTTGTTCCGTCATGAAAATACGGTCATTTTGCAAGTTTCTCACCATTACGGAAACAGCCTTACAGTAATTAGGATAACATATTTTTTACAACTTGGAACACCTGCGCAGAGAATGTATGGATACATTCCGTGATATGATACGGTAAACAAAAATTTACCATACTAATAAATTTAAATTGTAGGGGAGGGTCTTGACCCTCCCGGCAATTTTACCGCTGTAAAATTGCGATTGCCGCAGGCAATAACATGATTTTTTCTTGCAAAAATCCGGAAAATGCAAACATTTTCCGGTGGGAGGGTCAAGACCCTCCCCTACGATGTGGTATATTATAATCGTAAGATAAACGGAAATTTACATAACCTTTGATTATGATGTGGAGGTAAAAAATATCGTCGAACCAAAATTGGTTCGACGATATTGGATTACAAATATGTACCGATTCTTTTCGGCCTAAAAGAGATTAGGCGTAATCAGGATCAATGGGAGTCTCCCATCTGCCGTAAGAATCGCCAGCTGTATTAGCCATACGCTCCAAAACAGCTACGGGTGCTTCATATGCCATCTTGTACTTCCTCCCTTTTGATCATTCTTGTCTTATTGTACTCCATTTTATACTTTTGTCAAGTCTTTTTCCCAAAAAAACTTTTCCATTTTTTTACATTTATTCTACAGCGGGTGTCTTACCCAGGCTGACTGCAATTTCTTCATCCGTGGGAATGTAATCGGACATCTTGCCATCATTGAATCGCTGGTAGGCAAACATATCAAAATAGCCCGTTCCGGTGAGGCCAAATACAATGGTCTTTTCCTCCCCGGTTTCCTTACACTTCAAAGCCTCATCAATGGCGACCCGGATAGCATGGCTGCTTTCCGGTGCGGGCAAAATACCCTCTACACGGGCAAACTCCACAGCCGCCGCAAACACATCGGTCTGGCTGACGCTGACTGCCTCCATAAAACCGTCATCATACAGTTGGGAAACGACGCCGCTCATACCGTGATAACGCAGACCACCGGCATGGCTGGAAGAAGGAATATATCCGCTTCCCAATGTGTACATTTTTTGCAGAGGGCAAACTTTACCGGTATCACAGAAATCATACACATACTTGCCTCTGGTCAGGCTGGGACAGGAAGCCGGTTCTACGGCAATCAGCCGCACATCCGATTCCCCCCGGATCTTCTGACCTGCAAAAGGCGAGATCAAGCCGCCCAAATTAGAGCCACCACCGGCACAACCGATGATGATGTCCGGCTTAATATCATATTTATCCAACGCAGTCTTGGTTTCCAAACCGATAATAGACTGGTGCAGCAAAACCTGATTCAGCACACTGCCCAATACATAGCGGTATCCCTCCTTTTCCGATGCGGCCTCAACTGCTTCGGAAATGGCACAACCCAAAGAACCGGTGGTTCCGGGGAACTCCTCCAAAATACGGCGACCGACAGCAGTGGTATCCGAAGGAGAAGGTGTCACATTGGCACCATAAGTCCGCATCACTTCACGGCGAAAAGGTTTCTGCTCATAGGATACCTTGACCATGTACACATTACAATCCAGACCAAAGTAGGAGCAAGCCATGGAAAGTGCGGTTCCCCACTGACCGGCACCGGTTTCGGTGGTGACACCCTTTAACCCCTGCTCTTTGGCGTAGTAGGCCTGGGCGATGGCAGAATTTAGCTTATGGCTGCCGGAGGTATTGTTACCCTCGAATTTATAATAGATCTTGGCCGGTGTGCCCAGTTTTTCCTCCAGGCAATAGGCTCTGACCAGAGGAGACGGCCGGTACATCCGATAAAAATCACGAATAGGCTGGGGAATCTCGATCCAAGCATCTGTATCATTTAACTCCTGACGGGCCAGCTCCCGGCAAAAAACCTGAGAAAGCTCATCCTCGGTCATAGGCTTTAATGTGGTAGGATTCAACAGCGGTGCAGGCTTATTGACCATATCTGCACGGACATTGTACCATGCCTTCGGCATCTCATCCTCTTCTAAATATATCTTATAGGGAATTTCCTTGTTGCTCATGTTTTATTCTCCTTTCGATCCTATACCAATAAAAAAAACACTCCTGCCCCATGCATAACGCTGGGACAGGAGCGGAACAAACCAATTCCTGCGGTACCACCCGGCTTGGTGCATCGCACCCACTTGATGCGTACTGACATACGCCGACTTTTTTAACGAAGTGCCACTCCGTCTCCCCTACTGAGCCACAGCCGTTCAGTTCACCCTCCGATGCCCATTCTCCACTGTCCGTTCATACCGCCCTCACACCTGCGGGCCGCTCTCTGAAATGGACAAAACAGCGATACTTACACACCTTCTTCGGTTTCCACCATTAAAACACAAATGTCCATATATGTCAAGCATTTTCAGGAGAAATATTTTTCATATTTTTCCATAATTATACTTGACAAACACAGTTAGCAATGGTAAACTTACCAGGGATTAGCCGAGGCTAACTCCCATGAAGAAAGGTGGCGATCGATATGACTTTATTGGATGCAAAGGAAGGAACTGAATATATCGTCCGTGACATTGTGACCGACGACGAAGAGCTGAACGCTTTTCTCTTTTCCCTGGGCTGCTATTCCGGTGAGCCTATTACAGTGATCGCCCGTCGCAGAAGCGGTTGCACCGTTTCCATTAAAGACGCCAGATACAACATTGACAATCAGTTAGCAGAAGCCATTGCGATTTAACACGCAACGGATCTCCTGCTAACCCATTTTACCCCATATAGTTAGCATTTGCTAACCCCCCATTTCAAGGAGGAATCATCTAATGCGAATTGCTTTGACCGGCAATCCCAACAGCGGCAAAACTACCATGTTCAACGCCCTCACCGGCAGTAACGAACGAATCGGTAACTGGGCCGGTGTTACAGTAGACAAAAAGGAACATCCCATCAAAAAGTCTTTGCACAAAAGCAGTGAAAAGCTGATCGCCGTCGATTTGCCCGGTGCTTATTCCATGTCCCCCTTCACCTCGGAAGAAAGCATCACCAGTGCCTATGTCAAAAACGAAAAGCCCGATGTGATCATTAACATTGTGGACGCTACCAATTTAAGCCGCAGTCTTTTCTTTACCACCCAGATCCTGGAATTGGGCATCCCCGTGGTGATCGCACTGAATAAATCCGATGTGAACAAGAAAAAACAAACGGTGATCGATGCCGCCATGCTATCGGAAAAACTGGGCTGTCCCATTGTGGAAACCGTTTCTATCGGAAGCAAGCACGACGATCTGGAAAAACTGATCCAGACAGCCATTTCCATTGTGGGCAAGCGGCAAACCGCTCCCTATATTCAGGGAGATCTGGATCTGATCGACAAAAAGCTGGTGGTAGCCGCTGACAGAAAACGATTCGAATTTGTAAATCAAATCGTCAAGCAGGTGGAGACCCGTAAAATTCTTACCAAGGATCACAACATTCAGGATAAATTCGATGATATTCTCACCAACAAATGGCTGGGTATTCCCATTTTTGCAGTTGTGATGTTTTTGGTGTTCCAAATTTCCCAGGTATGGGTAGGTCCTTTGGTTGCCGACGGATTTACGCTCCCCAGTGGAACTGTGGTTCCCGGTTTGGTGACCTTACTGGATATGCTCAGCGGCTGGGTTGGCAGCTTATTGGAAAACGCCGGTGCGTCTGCCCTGGTCATCGCCTTGCTGGTGGATGGTATTTTGGGCGGCGTTAGTGCGGTCGTAGGCTTCCTGCCGCTGGTAATGGTGATGTACTTCCTCATCGCCCTTTTGGAGGACTGCGGATATATGTCCCGAGTCGCCGTGGTTTTAGACCCCATTTTTAAAAGAGTGGGACTTTCCGGTCGCTCCGTGATCCCCTTTGTGATCGGCATCGGCTGTGCCGTCCCCGGTGTTATGGCCTGCCGCACTATCCGCAACGATCGGGAGCGTCATGCCACTGCCATGCTCACGCCCTTTATGCCTTGCGGTGCTAAGATCCCCGTCATCTCTTTGTTTGCCGGTGCTTTCTTCGACAATGCAGGCTGGGTCAGCTTCGTTATGTACATAACCGGTATCGCCATTATTTTCCTGGGTGCATTGTTAGTCAATCTGATCACCGGTTTCAAAGCAAAAAAATCCTTCTTTATCATTGAACTTCCCGAATATAAAGTCCCCTCCTTCTGGGGTGCTTTCCGTTCCATGTGCAGTCGGGGCTGGTCCTATATTGTAAAAGCCGCCACCATCATTTTACTCTGCAACACCGCGGTGCAGCTTATGCAGACCTTCGGTTGGAATCTTCAGGAAGCCGCCTCCGCCGATAGCTCCATTTTAGCCTCCGTCGCAAGACCTTTTGCCTATCTTCTGGTCCCCGTCGTTGGCGTTGTCAGTTGGCAATTGGCTGCCGCTGCTGTTACCGGCTTCATCGCAAAGGAAAATGTTGTTGGCACATTGGCTGTCTGCTTTGTGGGACTTGACAATCTCATTGACACTGAAGAACTTTCCATGCTGGAAGGTGCCGGTGCAGAGGTTGCCGGTATCATGGCTATCACCAAAGCGGCGGCTCTTGCATATCTTATGTTTAACCTGTTCAGTCCCCCTTGCTTTGCGGCAATCGGTGCGATGAATGCAGAAATCAAGGATAAAAAATGGATGCTGGGCGGCATTTGTCTGCAATGTGCCGTTGGTTTTACCATTGGTTTTCTGGTCAACACCATCGGTACGCTGATCTTCTTCCCTGCCAAATTGCATATTGGCGGTGTGATCGGCGGCACCATCGCTGTTGCCACATTTATTTTCATCATCTTCCTTTTGATTTCCCGTACCCATCGGGGGACTTCCGGAAAATAAGGAGGTATTCCCATGCCCAATATCCCGGATCTCATTGTGATCGCTGTTATTGCCGGAATTGTAGGCTGTGCCGTTTTCTATATCATCCGGCAAAAGAAAAAAGGTGTCAAATGCATCGGTTGTCCCCACGCCAAAACCTGCAACGGATGTTGCAACCACAGTGTATGTGATGAACCCTAACCCAACACGGTGACTGCCATCCGGCAATCACCGTGTTACCTTTGTTCTAAGGATTGACATTTTCTGCATCTTTCGATATACTTTCAGTATAAATTTGAAAGGAGTTACCATCATGGCACAATTTTGTTCCCAGTGCGGTGCTGCTTTGAAGGAAGGTCAGGTTTTTTGCTCCTACTGCGGTGCCAAAACCAACAATACTCCTCCTCAGCCGGTACAGCCCCAGCAGCCCATAGCACCGCAGCAGCCTGCACAGTCTGCACCTTACGGTGGACAACCCAATTACTCCCAGCCTTATTTCAACAATCAGCCGCAATACACTCCCTTAACACAAACCGAAGAAATGCCCATGAAATGGTTTAAATTTATCATCTATTTCCAGCTTTTCGCTGCCTTTGTTTTGGGTATCGGCAACGGTATTCTGACTTTGACCGGAATGCAGTATGATATGTACGGTTCCAGTGCCAAAGATGTATATCGTATTTTCCCGGATATGGAGATCTTTGATATGTGCTACGGCATCATGATGATCGCCATTGGTGTATTTGCGCTGTTTGTTCGATCCCCCTTAAAGAATTTCCGCAAAAACGGCCCCAATCTCTATTACATTTTCCTGGGTGCCAACATTGTGGCTTCTCTGATTTACATCGTTGGCAGTGAAATTGCCATCAGCCAGTCCCGCTACTCCAGTTATGTCGATTTCGATTCCTCCAGCACCTTCTCCTCCATTGCTGTTTCTTGTGCGCTTTTGGCATGTAACATCGGTTATTTTAAAAAGCGTATGCACCTATTCACTAAATAAGCAAATTCCCCCACCTATGAAGGTGGGGGATATTTATATTTCAAACATAGTCATCGCAGAAGGTTGCAAATTTTCCAAATTGGACAGATCGAAAATATCCACAAAATTCGCTCCCATAGCCACCAATTCCGATGCTCCGGGACTTCCATCCTGAAAACAGAAAACGGGACTGTAACCATGCTGCAGATTTTGACAGCAGCCATTCCATGTACCGCCTTTTCCGTGACTGCATTGAGCTACCAAAGTGCATTTTCCCATGGCATGGATCAGGCGATTCCGGCTCAAAGCACGGGCAGAAGTAAAACCACAGTCGTATCCATCCTCGCTGATATATAGCACACCGGAACGGACGCCCAAATCCATCATACTATCGGCAACAATGCTGATAACCTGCCCTCCATGCTCCAGACAACTATCCTGGGCTGCTCGATCGGCTCCCCGGGCATTTCCCGACACCAGAACATAGCCCTGCAACGCGGCCTGACGACCGGTTTCCCTGGCAAATGCATAATTTTCCGATGCCAATTCCCGACTGCCTACCAAAGAGATCATGGGTTTTTGAAGCAGCGACAGATCTCCCATCGTCCATAGGCAACCGGGACAATCTGCGCCTAACCGAATGCGAATTTTTCCGGGATATTCTTCGCTTGCACGGGTCAGAGGATGACAATCATGGTGTTTTCCTCGGTTTACATAATATTTAAGCTGTTCTGTTCTGGAAAGCAAAAACAAAATGTTTTCTCCGCTTTTCCGGTCATAACCTAAACTCAGCAGATCCTGCAATTCCAATTCCCGACTCTCATCGCACCGCTCCGATCCCCGAACACGGTTTATTAGTACTCGAAATCCTGCAACGGTCAGGGGCTTGCTTTGCATATCTCCCAAATGACTTGTCAGAAGCAAAAATCCCTCTTCTGCCGATCTCATCGGAACCTCTTTTTCACCACAGGTGCCTTCACTTCTTCCACAGCTAAGCTACCATCAGGATTTAAGGTCATAGGTGTGATCGTATAGTTGGAGAATTTGGCAATTTCATCCAATTTCGCCTTTTCCGGGAAGTTGCCGATGATTGACCAGGCAACACCCTTCCGCTTGGCACGGCCGGTTCTGCCGATACGGTGAATATAATATTCATTTTCCTCGGGGATGTCATAATTGATCACGCAATCCACATCATCCACATCGATTCCCCGGGAGGCCACATCTGTTGCGATCAGGATCGAAAGTTTCCCATCCCGGTATTTTTGCATGGTCTTTTCCCGCAGGCTTTGCCGAATATCCCCATGGATACAGTCGCAATCCGCACCGGCTCTTTGGAAATCATCGGAAAGACGCTGACACAAATGCTTGGTATTGCAGAAAATGATCACCCGTTCATAGCCTTGTGTGCGGATCAGCCGCAAAGCGGTTTCTGCCTTTTCCAAAGGTGTCACGGTAATGGAATACTGGTCAATATTGGGACGATCCTCTTGTTTCGGCTCTACGGTGATCTCCACCTCGTTGCGTTGGTACATCCAGGAAACTGTCATAACCTCCTGGGAGATGGTTGCAGAAAACAGTCCCAAATTCTTCCGGTTTTTCACCCGTTCAATGATTTTGGTCACATCTTTGAAAAAGCCCATGTCCAACATGCGGTCAGCTTCATCCAGCACCACCGTCTGAATTTTATCCAGGCGGATATTTTTTCGGTTATAATGATCCATCAAACGACCGGGTGTTGCCACCACGATCTGGGGCTTTTTCTCCAATTGCTTAGCCTGACCCACTATACCGGCACCGCCGTAAAGCACTGCCACATGGATGCCCTGATAATATGTAAGCAAGCCTCGCAATTCGTCACCGATCTGGATCGCCAATTCCCGGGTAGGTGCTAAAATCAATCCCTGAACCTCGGCACAGTCCACATCCACATGCTCAATCATCGGGATGCCAAAGGCAAAGGTTTTGCCCGTACCGGTGGGAGCTTTTGCAATCACATCCTTCCACTGCATAAAGGAAGGAATGGCCAATTGCTGAATGGTGGTGGGATACCCGTAGCCTTTTTTCTCCAAAACCTTCAGCATGGCATCGGAAAGCCCCAACTCCTGAAATGTTACATGATTCTCTGTCATACTATCGTTCCTTTGTTTGTTTCTTTCCCCTTATTCTATCAGCTTTTTCCCAAATATGCAACTTATAAAAATAATCCGGCATCATCCCCACACAACAGTGGACAAACGGGAAAAAATATGCTATATTTTATTGTGATATGTTATGAGTTGAGGGGGATCCTTAAAAAATGGGTAAACTGATTGTAATTGAAGGTACTGACGGTTCCGGTAAATCCACCCAGTTCCGTTTGCTTTCCCAGCGCCTTTCCGATGAAGGGGTGGAATTTAAACATTTGGTATTCCCCCGATACAGTGAGGAAAGCTCTGCACTGATCCGTATGTATTTAGGCGGACAATTCGGCAATAATCCCTCTGATGTCAATGCTTATGCCGCCAGTTCCTTTTATGCGGTGGATCGCTATGCCTCCTATAAGAAGGCATGGGGTCAGTGGTATGATAATGGCGGACTCATTTTGTCCGATCGTTACACCACTTCCAACGCCGTCCATCAAACATCCAAAGAGCCGGAGGAAAAACAGCAGGAGTTCCTCAAGTGGCTTTATGAATTTGAGTACGATAAACTGGGCATGCCCAGTCCCAACTTGGTGATTTATCTGGATGTGCCCACTGCATTTACTGAACAACTGATGCGGTCCCGGGAGCAGCAGACCAACACCAAGGCCGACATCCACGAGCAAAATACCGATTACTTAGCCACCTGCCGGGAAACCGGCCGCAAGGCCGCCGGCTACTACGGTTGGAATATTATCAACTGTGTTAAAGATGGTGCGATGCGCAGCATTGAAGACATCCACGAAGAGATCTACCAACTTGTAAGGAAATGTATGGAGGGATAACCATGGTATATATGTTGCTCGGT
>JAZRRA010000014.1:0-7092 GCA_045650305.1 Faecousia sp. | reverse complement strand
TTATTACAATGTTTATTACAGATTGGGAGGGACTAGCTAACACTAATAGTACCATACAATCGCCGATTTGTCGAACAGTTGTTTGATTATTATGCAAAATTCATATAGAAACAACAAAAAATCGCCCTTTTCAGGACGATTTCTTGTGCAAATGTGGCAGGGGCACAAGGACTTGAACCCTGAGCCTACGGTTTTGGAGACCGCCGCTCTACCAATTGAGCTATACCCCTATATATAAAAAGGCTAACGCCTTATTTTAGATGGTGGGCCCTCAGGGATTCGAACCCGGGACTATCCGGTTATGAGCCGGAGGCTCTAACCAACTGAGCTAAGGGCCCGTAATCATGGGTGCCGCAGCACCATCGCTGAACTATTGTACCACCATGGATTCATTCTGTCAAGGTTTTATTTGCTTATTTTTCAAGAATCCCACACGGAAATATTCCCACGCCACCAAAGGCGGCGTGGGAATACCCAAAGTCATATTTGAATTTTCCGTGTCCCCTACTCCATCTCACTTTTTGTAAATGATCACCAGCAAGACGAAAGCAATTATTTCATAGGCGACACACGTTACAGCACACTGCCGCTGACGGATTGCATGACGGTGATCTCCAGGACACCTTCTTCGTCACGGAGTTTTTCCACTTTTTCCATATCGGTTTTGCTGAGCAAAACTTCTGCCACCAGTTCTGTGATTTCCCCCATCATATTCTTATTTTTCAGGCGGTAACGACGGAAGGACTGCATTTTCTTTTCTGCATCACAATTGCCCTGATAGCGAACCACCACCATATAGCTACCCCGGATCTGGATTCGGGAAAAAGCATGCAGTGCCACAAACAGCACACCCAACAGCAGCGTCATCAGGCAAGCGATCACCGCATAGCCCGCACCGCAGACGATACCGGTGGCAATTGCCCAGAAGGCAAAGGCGGTATCGGAGGGTTCTTTAATGGCGGTCCGGAAACGGACGATAGACAAAGCGCCCACCATGCCCAAAGACAGCACCACATTGGATGCGATGACCAGGATCACCAGGGAGGTGACCATGGAGAGCATCACCAGGCAGCCTGCAAAGCTTTTGCTATAACAGATACCACCATAGGTCACGCGGTAGATCAGCACCACAAAAAGACCCAGCACAAAGGAAAGGCCAATGGCGATTATGGCGTCGGTCATGGAGATGGCAGAAAATTCCTCGGCCATCATAGCTTGAATATATTGAATCAGTTTATTCATATCTTCTATCCTCTTTTTATAATAGGTTTGTGCAAAGCACATATTTGGACACAGCCAGGTGAACCTTTGGAATATCCTCCAGGCCAAGATACCCGGGCAGGAAATCGTTATACTTCACTTCCAGAACCACCTGCCCCGGCTCCAGCACCGGGATCATGGCAGTATGGGATGCAAATAAGTCCGGATCATAGGGCTTGGTACGAATATTCTCATCTATGGTGATACGGGTCTGCCCCGCATTACAAACGAAGGGTGTGCGGTCATAATCTACCAACACCGCCGGACGCAGGCCACCTGCCATTTTCAGGCGAAACTCCCTTAACAGTGCCCCTTCCACCTCATCGTGCCACTGGCCGGACTGGAATTTACGAGCCATATCCTCCGTCACAGTCTGGGCCGTTTTTCGGGTCAATGCCCCCAGTTTTTCCTTCTTTTCCAGGCGGATAAAAGAAGTATCGTAATGATAGCACCGCAAACGAAATTTCTCCCGATCCCGTATGCCGTCCATTTTCTCCCCGTAGGCAGAAAAATGGAGATCGTCAAAATACAAACTGCGGATGGTGTACTGTCCCTCAGAGCCTACATGGGGATCCCGGGCCATCATGGTGGGCAATCGCCGTTTCAGCAATTCTGCCGCCTCTTGGGAAATCAGGTATTTATACTCATGACGGTAACCTGCCTGCATTATGCCCACCTCCAGAAATAGGTATCGATCTCCTGCTGGGTCAAGCCGATATATCGCACCAACCGGTTGACCATATCGTTCAGGTGATCCCGTTTCGTGATAAATGCCCGTAGCACATTCACTTCAAATTCCCAACCGCTGACCGAACCGCCCCAACGGGCCCGTTCTCTTGCCACTTCCGGTGCCAAAAGCTCCTGATAATAGTCAATGGTGGCCAGCACATTTTCGTTACTCAGGGTCGTTTCCATGAAATAGCTGAGCCGCTCCAAAAACAGTTGCCGGAAAGAGGGGTTTTTGATAAGTCTTCGGGTGAGCATCAAATGTTGCCAGTTTTCCCGGTCATTGGACAGCACATCCGTAAAGGGCAGATGGTAATAAAATGCCCAGTCCAGGTCATAGAAGGCCATTTCATAGGTGTTGCCGTTGTCGGAACTGCGGAAATACCGCAGATTTTGCTGGACATCACCGTTGGTGGAGTAGCCCTGAATGATGATCCAGTCGATCAGGCTTTCCATATTAAACACCGTGCAGGCATAGGCGTAATTATCCGGGTCGGTAATATCATGAGTACCCAGATAGGACATAAATTTGTATATCTCCGTATTCACATAAACCGGAGCCTGCACCAGTTCCACGCTTTCCTCGGTCACATTCCGATTGGTGGCATAGTAAAACTCGCTAAAAGCTTCTTTCAGGCAGTAGATACCCCGATATTCTCCGTTGATATAGAGAATACAGAATTTATCCTTCTGTGCAAGGACATTGTCGGACATCTGTCTGCACAGATTGGTGAATAACTCATCCCGGAAAATGGCATAGGGATAGTCCTGACCACTGCGGATCACTAAGGAATCATAGACCTCCGGGCCATCCTCACCGTAAACCGGGTATGTCAAAAGCGGTGAGCCGTATTCACTGCGGAAATTAACTTTAAAGCTTTTCTTCGGCATTTGCAGGCCCGTATGGCCATACATTTCAATGCCACAATCCACAGAAAAACTGCCGTTTTCCTCATATAAAGTCAAATTACAAGGGATCTCAATATCTCTGCTGTACTGGGTATAAATACCGCTGTAACCAAACATGGCATTGGGATCTGCTGTCACCGACAGTACCGGCAAAGTATGATTTTCATTGATGATGTATGCACTGGTCACCACGGGACTCGGCAGTTTCCCTTCCGTCTTGCAAAAGGCCCGTATGTTGGTGCTTTTGGTCAGGATGATGGGCTCGGTATACCGTCGGGAGTTTACCGTAGGCAACGACCCATCCAATGTATAGTAGATTTCCCCTTCCCCGGAAAGCACAACGCTTACCTGCGTTACATCATTATAAATTCCTCCCGGGGTCTCAACAAAAGGGTCGTTGGAAATATCGCTGTAACCGCCGGTATTCTCCTGACCCGGTGTGGGGGTATCGAAATACAGAAGCTGGCGTCCGTCGGAACCACGCCCTACCGTTCCCATAAAAGGCACTTCCGTCACATGGATATAGTCACTATATCCTCTTGCCCAGCAGGAAACAAATAGCCGAAATTCCTGCCGGTTCAAGGCAAAGGGGGCATGGATATATCTGCCGGTGAGCTGTGTATTGCCGGACAAGATGATCACCACCAGCTCTCCCGGTTCCAATGTCTGCTCCGGCAAACGGAACTGACGGGGATCGCTGCTGTCATCGGAAATTGCAAAATCCGCCAAATTGATAGGCTCTGCGGACACATTTTTCAGCTCCACCCAGTCATAGGTCTCCCCGTCGCTTTGGATCAAATACCGGTCATTGGCCGGCATAACCTCCATGATTGCCAGCGGACCGGGGTTTTGCCGGGATGCACGGTATGCTTCATAGCCTTCCGCAGTATTGGGATAGCCGGGTGTGGGTTCTTCCGTGACAGCATAAGTGCCGTCAGGCAGACGCCGGAAGGATGTATTTTCCTCCAAAGAAGGACAGTCCATTTTGGTGATGAAGTTTGTAACCGGTCCGGTCAGCACCAGGCTGCCGCCGTTTTTGGAAAGTCCAAAGGGGGCTTCCCCCGGTGTGGGATTGTCCGGATTACAACAGATCAGTACATAGCTGTCCGCAGGCACTGTCAGATCCGTCAGTTGCCATTTAAACGGCTTTTCCGGGTCATCGGAAACATAGTAGCCATCCAAAACTGCCGGAGTATCTGCAGGATTATACAGCTCAAACCAGTCGCAGAACTCTCCGGAGCTGTTGATCACGCCACCTACATTGTCACAAAGCATCTCGTTAAATACCACAGAAACCGAGCTGATCCCCACCGACAAGAGCCATGCTTCATAGCCTGCGGCGGTATTTTCAAAACCCGGTGTGCCGAAGGATTCCACACGCCATGCACCATTTGCATCCCGGATATAGGCCTGGTCATCCCGCATAGCCGGCACTGCCACCGTCTGCACACAGACATTGGCACTATTATACAAATAGACCTTTTCCCCATCCTTGGAGATACCGAAATTCAGACCTGCACCACCATCGGGATCGCACTGCAACAGCATATAGGTTTTGGGCTGCACCACCGTCCCCTGGGGGAAGGTATAGCCAATAAAATCTTCCTTATCTGTAATTTTATAGTTGGAAATATCTGTGGGAACATCTGTGGGATTATACAATTCAATATAATCCAGCCGACGCCCTTGTCCATCAGGATAATTTTCATTGGCAGACATGATTTCATTGATCACCACACTGCCCTGCCGGGGAGCATCCGCCGATTGCTGCGGATTCTGTCCCAAAAGGACACCTACCCAAATCACCGCCGCCAGCAATACTACACTGACTGCCGCTGTAAGAAAAACCCATTTTCGTTCCATACGGCCATCCTCCTTTTTCTGTATATAGCAATATTTTACTGCTTTTTGTCGAAATTTGCAAGAGAAAAAGGGCGGTGTATCATTTCGATACACCGCCCCAATTGGCATTTTTCAGTATTCTACTTTAGCTGACTTCCCATTCGTAGGTCAGGTAGCTCAAATCTGCACCGAAAGCATACACAGCAGAAGGATCAAACTGGAGCGTCCAAATTTCGTATGTATAGGGCTCCAAAGTACCTTCCAGCAAGCCGAAGTTGCCTTCTGCAATCACACCGTCTGCATTGCCCAGGGTATAACGGTCCAGATAAATATCCGAAACCGCATAGCTAAAGCCGTTGATCACCGCACACTCTGCATACAGCCAGCCATCTTCGCCCCAATAAACATAGGTGGGTCTGATTGCGATGGCATCTTCGTCGTAGTAGGTGTTTTCTTCATTGTAGAAGTAGTTATCGGGGTCTAAAACCACACCGGTAGGTTCTGTGACAGTGGGTTCAGGCTCAACAATATCCACAACAATGGTCACTTCCGTGTCGCCATCAAAGCGATAGTAGGCATCCATATCATCTACTTCATAACCTTCGGGCAGCTTGGTGAGCTGAGCTTTGTAATTACCATCTTCCTGATCTTCATAGACAGCCATACCGTTTTCATCGGTGGTTTTGGGTGCTTTGCAAAGATTGTTATCGTCGCAGATCTGCACCTTGACACCGGATACGGGATTGCCGTATTCATCTACCACATAAATGGTATAGTCGGTGCCAATGACGGGAGGCTCGGTTTCCGTAGGCTCGGGATCGGTAACATCAGGATCGGTAGTGTCGGGATCGGTAGCGTCGGGATCCGTGACATCGTCATCATTCTTGTCGTCGTCCTCTTCGTCCTCGTCATCCTCGTCATCATCGTCATCATCTTGACTGGAGGAGGACTTTTTCTTCTTGCCACTGTCTTCGCAACCTGCAAAAACCGTAGCTACGGAAAACAGCATCATGAGAGCAAGCAAAAGTGCCAGTAATTGTTTCATGGTTTTCTCTCCTTTTCTCAAATTGGATAATGGGATTATATTCCATATCGCCCAAAATGTCAATCTATACCGCAATCAGGAATCCTGCCAAATTTTTTCATAGAATTTACGGGCAACACCCCGGACATTGCCGTCTATTATAGATCTGTTTCTTCTGCAAGATTGATTACCGTTTTGCCTTGCTCTGTTGCATACCTTACCGTCTGCCAAGCACCGCCATTTTGGTGCTCAATGTAGCAGATAATCAAATCGGCTCTATCAACCATTTCCCGGTTGCGAATTTGGAAAGCGGATTTTGGATGGGCCATTGATGCAGCGTGGGATATCTCCATATTGGTGTAATAGTTGTGAAAGTAATTTTCGTTATTAAGATACTCCGCCGTAGGGTACGGCAGTACCAACACCAGGGCACTGTTATCGTCCCTGTGATTTTTTCGTACACGAAGTACAGAGGAAGATACACACTGATCGAAGTCTCCATTACGACCTACCAAAAATTCTACGTACTCATTTTCGTCAATAAGTTTTCGAATCTGCCTTTCCAGAAGATCCTCTACCTTTATGATGTTGTTCACATATCGGTGGCCAAAAAACGCCACTGTAAAAATGTTAAGCATAATGACACCTACACCACTTTACTGCTAATAGTTTACCATTTACATACTATTATACCGATACAAGCGGTAATTATCAACTGTAATCGGTAATTTAATCGTGAATATTACCGCTAAAATTATTATACAATAATGAAAAGCGAGGTGTTAACGATGGATCTTCAGTTTATTAGAGACCGTATCTCTGTTTTAAGGACGAAAAAGAATGTCTCTGAATATAGAATGAGTACTGATTTAGGACACAGCAAGAGTTATATGCAAAGCATATCCTCCGGCAGATCGGTTCCATCCCTGGGCGAGTTTCTCTATATCTGTGAGTATCTTGGCGTAACACCCAGAGAGTTTTTTGACGAGAATATTGCCGAACCTCATTTGGTTCAGAAATTATATGAGCTGACCCGTAATATGTCCGAGGTGGATTTGAATGTTCTGATAAGCACAGCAGAACGCTTGAACGATAAATAACAGCAAAAAGGACGGTAACCAAAATTTTGGTTACCGTCCTTTAACATATTTGCATCAATATCCGTTTACCGTCTTGTGTCATCCTGAGCGACCAACGGGAGTCGAAGGATCTTTACACCGATTTTTGCATTTTCTTTATAAAAATGCGTAGGGGACGGGTTGCCCGTCCCTAAAAAAGGGAGGATATTAGAAAATTGCGTAGATTCTTCAGCTCGCTTTTGCTCGCTCAGA
>JAZRRA010000013.1:0-6510 GCA_045650305.1 Faecousia sp. | reverse complement strand
CCAAAGACAAGCAACTCGACCCCGAAGTGTATATAGATACTCGAGTGGGGAGAGTTGTGCAGGAAGGCAAAAACCCTTGCTGGGCAAGGCTTTTCTGCTTTTACACATTCATCCAGGTAAAACTGTTTTGAATATCACAATAAAATCAAAACCCCCAAACCCGCAATCTGTTTTTGCCGGTTTGGGGGTTCTTTGACACTCTGAGGATCTCCCGGTATCATCCGGGAGATCTTGTTCTTTGATGGCGATTGACAAAGAATAAATGATACGATACAATAAAATTGTCTATTGACAATAGACAAAAAGGAGGTTAGTTGAATGGACGCAAAATTGGGAATGGTGGAAGCACGTTTTGCCGATATTGTATGGGAAAATGAACCGCTTTCCACAAAGGAATTGGTTGCAATCTGTGCGGAGGAACTGGATTGGAAACGAACAACGACTTACACGGTTTTGAAAAAGCTGTGTGATCGTGGGATTTTCCTGACAAAGGACAGCGTGATCACTTCGGTGATTTCCAAAAAGGAATTTCACGCCATGCAAAGCGAGGCGTTTGTGAAGGAAACCTTCCAGGGCTCCTTGCCTGCGTTTATCGCAGCCTTTACGACAAGAAAGGCCTTGACTCAGGCAGAAATTGAAGAACTGGAGAAATTGATCCATTCGTTTAAAGGATGATCGGATATGTTAAATTCTTTTATTCATATTTTGAATATGAGCATTTCCGCCAGCGTAATCGTTTTGATTGTGGTCTTGCTGCGACTGTTTCTGAAGAAAGCACCAAAGTGGATCGTCTGTGTATTATGGGCCATTGTGGCTTTGCGGCTCTTGCTTCCGGTGCTGCCGGAAAGTGCGTTTAGTTTGATGCCGCAAAATGATGTCATTACGCAAAAGTCAGATAGCCTATATGATGTCGAAGATCAGGCTGCAATTCCCAATGTGGAGGCCATGCAGGAAGAACCGGAAATAAAATTACCCAAAATCCAGTTAAGTTTGGATTTTTTGCAGATTTTAATCCCAATTTGGTTGGTGGGAATCGCCGGGATGCTTGGTTATAGTTTGGTTGCCTATTTGTTATTACGCAAACGGGTGGCAGTGTCTGTTGCTGTGGAGAAAAATGTTTTCCTATGTGATCATGTGGATTCTCCCTTTGTTTTCGGTATTTTTGTTCCGAAAATTTATATTCCATCAGGGATCGAGAAAGACAAGCTGCCATATATCCTGGCACATGAAAAAGCCCATATTCGTCGCAAAGATCACTGGTGGAAACCCGTTGGTTTTGTACTGCTGTCGATCCACTGGTTTAATCCTGTTTTGTGGATGGCCTATATCCTCCTATGCCGGGATATTGAGCAGGCCTGCGACGAGAAAGTGGTGGCAGGTATGAGCGCAGAGGACAAAATCGGCTATTCCCAGGCGTTGGTAACATGTAGTACGCACCGTCGTTTGATTTTGGTTTGCCCGGTGGCCTTTGGTGAAGTTGGTGTGAAAACCAGAATTAAGGGCGTTTTGTCCTATAAGAAACCGGCATTTTGGATTATTTTGGCATCCATTGTGGCTTGTGTTGTGGTTGCGGTGTGTTTTCTGACCAATCCCGAAACCTGCGTGCATATCTATAAAAGGGAAATTGTAACCCCGGCAACTTGTACCCAAGCGGGCGTGGAAAAACAAGCGTGTATTTTCTGCCAGCATAGCTATACAGTACCGGTGGCGATTGTTGAGCATACCTACGATGCCGGTGCGATTGTAAAACCGGCAACTTGCACGGAAAAAGGCGTGCTGGAACGGCATTGCACCGGCTGCACAGCGGTGCAAACAGAACCTATCGAAGAAGCCCCCCACCAGCCCGGAGAATTGACCCTCACGAAAGAACCGACTTGTGCAGAAGAAGGGGAGAGAAAATCATTTTGTACAGTGTGCCAGGCCTTGTGCGGCACAGAATCCGTGGCGAAAAGTCAGGACCATATTTTGCAGGAAACGGTAGTACGCCAATCCACCTGCACGGAAGCCGGTGAGGGTTTGCTGGCATGTACCGTTTGTACATATTCCGAAACCGTAGCCTATGAGCAAATAAACCATGACTTTAGAACTCTACGGACAAATCTTTCTACTTGCCAATACTACGGGGAAATTGTCCAGGCTTGCTTCCATTGTGAAGCGGTCAATATTGTTAAACTAACACAGTTGGGAGATCATAAATGGTATTCGGGTTTTAGAGGAACGATCTGGTGTTTGGATTGTGGTACCAGAAGATACGATGATACACCCTAATCTTTTAGAAATCCGGGTATGCTTGATTCTGATGAACGATCAAGGATTGTTTTGTAAAAAATATGTAAAAGCTTTAACGGGCTAAGCATATAAGACGGCTTGAAGGGGAAAGGAGATTTATGCGTAAAAAGCCGGCTTGTGCGAAAGCATGCTTTTACACATGGATAGTATAAGTTGTAAAGAAACCGTCACAAAGAAAGGAGTACACAATGTTACAGAAGTTTATCAAATGCATCAGTACCCTACTGGTATTCGTTTTGCTTTTTAATATGGTGCCGATGCAAGTATTTGGTCAGTCGCAATCCGAGGAACTGGGAGTGGTGGAAGGCACTGTTCCTATGGAAACAGTCCCGGCCATTTCCATGGATAACGACACAAAGGATATTGTAATCGTAGCAGAGATTCCCTCTGAGAGAACGGAATATTCCAAAGAATTTCTGCTCTCCAACGGCTTGCACATGATGACAATGTATGCCGAGCCTGTCCATTATGAAAAAGACGGAGCATGGGAAGAGATCAACAATACATTGAAGTCTGTGAAAAACGGAACCTACCAAAATACGGCAGGCGTATGGAATGTCTCCTTTCCTGCCCAATTTGGAGAAAATCAGCAGGTGACCATCCAGAAAGACGGCTATACGCTATCTTTCGGCATGCCGCAAAAGCTGACAAACGGCAATCTGTCGGTCATGTCTGCCCAGGCGGAAGCCATGATCGTTTCCAAAGCCGAAACTGCCACTGCGGAAGTGATGGCACAGCAGGATGTGAGCCTTGCAAAAGCGGAGGCAGAGTATCCCGAAACGGTTTTGGAGGGACTTGCCTCTCGGATGACATACGGAAATATATATAGCGATATGGATGTGATCTATGATCTGCAATCCAATAAGCTGAAGGAATCCGTGGTATTGGAAGGCTACGACAGCAATTTGCAGGGTGTTCGTTATACATTGCAGGTAGGTACCATGATTCCTGTTTTGCAGGATGATGGAAGTATTCTGCTGTACGGGGAGGACGGAAAGACCGTTGTGATGGCCATGCCTGCCCCTTACTTAATGGATGATGCCATGGAAATCTGCACCGATATTTCCGTGTCCCTTACCGGAAAAGACGGCCAGTATTCCCTTACCTATATGCTGCCCCAGGACTGGCTGGGGGATGAACAGCGGCAGTGGCCGGTGATTCTGGACCCGGTGATTCAGGCGGATCTGGAAGTGACCAACGTCCGGGACGCTTCCGTAGCGGAAAACACTACCTTCAGCTATACCTCCCCGGTGTTGGAAACCGGTTATTATCAGGGGGAAGGTAAACAGAGAACCTACTTAAAATACCGCACACTTCCTGCCCTTACATCGGCAGATGTGGTGGTCGGTGCCACCATGACACTGTATAAGTTTACCACCAACAGTGTATCTGCACCCATAGAGGTTCATAAGGTGCTGGGAAACTGGGAATCCGAGAGCATCACATGGGCCAACAAGCCGGATTATGACGAATCCATCGTGGATTTTGTGGACTGTCAGGAAGCACGGTATTATCACTGGGATGTAACGGATATAGTCCAGGAATGGTATAAAACCGGCAATAACTACGGCATGCTGTTTAAAGCATCGGATGCGGTGGAAAACGCCGGAGCCAATAACTTTAAGCAGTTCTATTCCTCGGATTACAGCAGCTACCCCGCTGCAATGCCTACTTTGCGGGTGGAATTTCGCAACAACAACGGCCTGGAAAGCTACTGGAACTATACCAGCTCTTCCGCAGGCCGTGCAGGCACTGTTCATGTGAATGATTACACCGGTAACCTGGTACTGACCCGCAACCTGATGGGCTTTAGCGGTAACCGTGCCCCCGTTTCCATTTCTCTGGTTTACAATGCCAACGATGTGGCAAAAGATAAGGGATTCGGCTTTGGTAAAGGCTGGCGAACAAATTACAACCAGCTTGTATACCAATGGAGCGAAAATTCCTATTATTACATTTGGGAAGATGAAGACGGAACGCAGCATTACTTTGCATATGATTCTTACGGCACATACAAAGACGAGGACGGCCTGGAGCTGACCCTGACCACCACCGGAAGCGGTGCCCAGAAGTATGCCATCCGGGACAAAAACGGCAATACCCGGTATTTCGATACCTATGGCCGTCTGCGTTCCATCGTGAATAATCAGCAGACAAAAAGCACCATTACCATCACCTATAAAACCAATACATCCGGCAGTAAGCTGCTGAACACCATCACAGACGGTGCAGGAAGAGTCTATCAGCTATATTACTATGATTTGATGGCAGAAGAATTGCTGTTCCAGGGCACAGCATCGGAAACCATCGCCCGGGTTGCCTTCACCTTTGATTCTGCAAAGAATCTCACATCCGTTGAGGATATGGACGGTAAGCAAACCCAATATACCTACCACGATGGCAACATGCTGGCATCTGTAACGGATATTGACGGCTATCGCCTGGAATATACCTATTCTGTGGAAGCAGGCCTATATGCCCCTTGCCGTGTTACGAGCATCCGGGAGTATCATAACGGCGAAACAGGTGGTTATATGACCATAGCCTACGGCAATAATCAGACGGCATTTACGGATGTGGTCAACGGCACAACGGTGATCGCCCAGTTTAACGACTACGGCAACACCGTATCGGTGCAGGACGACGAGGGACGGGCACAGTATGCCCAATTTGCAGACCCTGAAACCACCGGAAAGGGCAATCAGCTTACGCTTTCTTCCAAAATGCAAAATACCGTCATCAATCTGCTTTCTGACAGCAGCTTTGAAAACGGCACAGTTTGGAGCGGTGTGGAGGCAAGTATTGCACCCTTTGGATATTTGGGGAATCACTCCCTAAAGAGTGAATGGTCCTATCTGAAAAGTGAAGGAATCTGTGCGAAATCGGGAAAAACCTATACCTTCTCCGGCTATGTAAAAACCGAATCCGGCACTGTTGAACTGGGGATTACCAACGGACAACACATAGAAGTAATGGAAGGCATTACCGCCAGCGATTGGACGCGGTTTGAAGTCAGCTATACCAACAATAGCGGCACAGATCAGATCATTCATGCGGTATTTAGCACCGATGAGGGCGTTTCCTATATCGACTGTGTGCAGATGGAAGAAATGCCCACCGCCAGCCGGTATAACCTGGTGCAAAACGGGGATATGAATTCTGCAGCCTATTGGACGGCTACGGGATTAAGCAGTAACGATACCATCTCCCAAGCTCCCCAGGCTTCTGCCGTACTCAGTGAAAACGTCTATCAAGTCACCGGTGACTATCTGTCTGCTAAATCCATTAAGCAGACCATTGCCGTCAGCGGCGGTGCGGGTGACAGCTTTGTATTTGGCGGCTGGGCAATGGGCAATTCTGCCTCCTTGAGCCAATTGGGCGATGAGCAGGCAAAGGATTTTGCTCTGAAATGTACCCTCTATAACGGCACAACAGTGGTCAAGGAAGAAAAAGTGCAGTTTAACCCGGATGTGGATAACTGGCAGTTTGTTTCCGGTGCCATTGCCGCAACGGGAGCTTATACCTCCATTACCATCGAGCTGATTTATAGCAACAATGCCAATACCGTCTATTTTGACGGCATCCAGCTTTTCAAAGAGGAATTCGGCGTCAGCTATACCTATGACGAAGATGGCAATGTGATCTCTACGGTTGATCTGCAAAAGAAGAAAACAGAGTATGTTTATGAGGATAATAAGCTGACGCAAATCATCCAGGATGATGATGTCATCATGTCTTACGAATATTATCCCAATAGCCATAATGTGAAATCTGCAACCACAGAAGAAGGACTGAAATACGATTTTGAGTATGATGCATACGGCAATAATACGGCTGTCAGCATCACAGAAGGCGGAAAAACCATATCTTCTTCTGCAACCTATACGGAAAATGGCAATTATCTTGCTGCATCCACCGATGCAATGGGCAATACAACCACCTATTCCTATAATTCCAATACCGGTCTTTTGGATTGGGTGCAGCTACCGGAGGATACGGAGGAAACCCGTACAGAATATACCTATGACGAAATGTATCGGGTGGCATCCATTGCAGCCGATACGGAAACCAATCTGCATTTGACTGCGGATTATACCTATGAGGATGATCTGTTAGCCTCCATCGAAACGCCCACTGCAACCTATTCCTTTGAATATGGCAATTTCTCCCTTCGGGAAAAGGTGCTGGTTGGCGGCAGAACCCTGGCAACCTATACCTATG
>JAZRRA010000012.1:0-2325 GCA_045650305.1 Faecousia sp. | reverse complement strand
CAGGATGTCGATACCATTCAGAGCGGCGGCGTATGCGCCCACATACTTGGCAACTTCGTAAGCAAACTTCTCCAGAGCCAGGATGCAGTTTTCGTCACCTGCAGCAGCACCGTCTTCCAGATCACGGAAGTCGGAGGACTTTCCGGAGATAGCAGCAACACCGGACTTCTTGTTCAGCATATTCAGGCAATCATCCACGCTCATGCCGTACTTGTTGCAGATGAACTGCACGACGCATGCGTCAATGTCACCGCTGCGGGTACCCATAGGCACGCCGGCCAAAGGAGAAAGACCCATGGAAGTGTCCATGCACTTGCCGTCCTTCACAGCAGACAGAGAAGAACCGTTACCCAAATGGCAGTTAACCAGCTTAAATTCCTTCTTGCCCAGCAAGGTAGCAACGCGACGAGCGATATACTTGTGAGAAGTACCGTGGAAGCCGTAACGACGAATGTCGTCATTTTCATAGTACTCGGTGGGGATGGCATAACGGTATGCCTTGGGAGGCATGGTCATGTGGAAAGCGGTATCGAACACAGCAACCTGGGGCTTGCCGGGCATAACAGCCTGGCATGCACGGATACCCATGAGGTTAGCAGGATTGTGCAGGGGGCCCAGGGGGATGCACTTTTCAATAGCCTTGATACAAGCATCATCAATGATGCAGGAGTCGGAGAACTCCATACCGCCGTGAAGCACACGGTGGCCAACAGCATCGATCTCGTCAACGCTCTTGATGACGCCATGCTCAGGATCCTGCAGGATCTCCAAAACTGCAGAAATAGCTTCAGAATGGGTGGGCATGGGAATTTCCTTGACAACCTTCTTGTCGCCAACCTTGTGAGTCAGACGGCCGTCAATGTAGATACGCTCGCACAGACCCTTTGCGGTCACATCGCCGGATACGGGATCCATCAGCTGATACTTAAGAGAAGAGCTGCCGGCATTGATAACCAAAATGTTCATGGGAATCTTCCTCCTAAAAATAATGATTTATTTTTTTACTATTTTATGGTAGTATAGTCACAGACAAAAACATTATATAACATTTCTTAACATTTCTCAACCCCTGATTAGAAAAATTTTCAACAAAAAGGTGGGGTATTTTTGTCGATTACTGGTATTATTTGTGAATATAACCCTTTTCACTCCGGTCACAACAAGCAAATTGCCGCTTTACGGGCAAAAAATCCCCATGGTGGCATTGTCTGTTTGATGAGTGGAAATTTTGTGCAAAGAGGCATGCCGGCTATTTTTGACAAGGCCGTCCGTGCAGAGGCGGCTTTAAAATGTGGAGCGGATCTGGTACTGGAATTGCCGGTCACGGCATCTCTTTCCTCCGCAGAAGGTTTTGCCGCAGAAGGTGTGCGGATCTTAGGTTCTTTTTGCGACACCCTGTCTTTTGGTGCAGAATGTAACGATCCCGATAAATTAACAGAAACCGCAAAGGCACTGCTGACGCCGGAGTTTTCGGAAAAGCTGAAAGGTTATTTGGCAGAAGGTCTATCCTTCCCTGCCGCACGGCAAAAAGCATTGCAAAATATGGGCTTTGACGGCGAATTGGTGGGCTTACCTAATAATATTTTGGCAGTGGAATACTGCAAAGCTATTTTGTCCCAAAATTCCAAAATAAAACCTGCACCCATACTGCGGCAAGGAAACTACCACGATTTGACCCCTGAAAGGGACAATCCTTCCGCTACTTCTTTGCGTATTTTGATAGAAAATGGAGAAAATTGGCAGGATTTCGTACCAGAAAATGCTTTTTCTGCCTTTAAAAACGCCACAGTTCATACCCTTGCAGCCGGTGAAAGAGCCATCTTATATCGCCTGCGTACCATGACGGACGAAGAATTCCAGGCACTGCCCTACGGTTCGGAAGGGTTATGGAGGAAGCTGATGAAAAACGCACGGCAGTATGCTTCTCTGGAAGAAATCCTCACTGCCACCAAATCCAAACGGTACACACGAACCCGTCTTGACCGGATGGTGATGTGTGCTTATTTGGGACTGACTGAAGAGGATCTTGCCTCCCCTGCTCCCTATGTACGGGTCTTAGCCCTGAACGACAAGGGCCGGGAGATTTTGCTGAAAGCCCGAGAAACCGGACATTTCCCCAACATTGGAGAAAAAATCGACCACCCCTACCAGCAGATTGAAAACCGATGCGACGACCTATACGGACTATTCGCAAAAGCTACCATTGAAAACCCGGGCATTGCAGAAAAACGCAGAATTTTTTATATTGGTTAGTCAAAACCTCCGGCTAAGCCGGAGGCTTGATTAAGCCCTATAAGGGCATTTTACAGACTATTACCCCTAAAG
>JAZRRA010000011.1:0-2875 GCA_045650305.1 Faecousia sp. | reverse complement strand
GGCAAGATGCTATGGAAGCCGCCAGTCAGCAAGAGGAGGCCAGAAGAATTGAGGCTATGGAACGGCAGGCTGAGGAAGAACGACGCCACAATATGATGATGGAGCGTCAGCAGGCTGCCCATGACCGTGCCATGGAGAGGGCCGTGCAAGAACAAGCCGCTGCAGCAAAACGCGCAGAAGAAAAGGCGGAACGAGAACGAAGAACTCAAGGCTTTAGAAAATGCTTAAATTGTGCAAATAACGGCAAATGCAATATACGCACACAAGAGAGTGGTGCAGGTTTAACTTGTGGCGGTTACCGTCCTCGGTAAGATAACCGAAAACTATCCTAATTCCATAACTTCTAACGGTGGGAAGATCTGATTCTTCCCACCGTTATTATATTTATGTTGACTTTTTGAAAATACTATTATAATATAGTTTGTGTTATATAACACTCGCTATATTGGGAGGTAAACTATGCCACCTAAGGTAAAAATCACAAAGGAAAAGATTGTAGAAACCGCACTAAACATGGTACGAATTGGCGGTGAGCAAGCTATCAATGCGAGAACCCTTGCCAATATTCTCAATTGTTCCACACAGCCGATCTTCTCAAACTTTGCAACCATGGAGGAATTACACCAGTGCGTTTCCCTTCAAGCAAACGCACTGTTTCAGGACTATATGGAGCGAGAAATCAGCAGTGGAAAGTACCCTTACTATAAGGCACACGGCATGGCCTATATTCGATTTGCCAAAGAAGAACGGGAGCTTTTTAAATTACTTTTCATGTATGACCGTTCCGGAGAGACCATTCCGGAGGAGGATGCCCTGATCAATAAAATGAACGGTATTGTTCGGGACAATACCGGTCTGAATCCCCAGGAAGCCAAGCTGTTCCATTTGGAAATTTGGGCATTTGTTCATGGAATTGCCACCATGTTTGCTACCAGTTTTCTGGATCTGAAATGGGATTTGGTGGACAAAATGCTGACAGATGCATATCAAGGCCTAAGAAAGCAATATGGAATGGAGTGATGAATATGGATGCCATAAAAATTCAAGGACTCACGAAAAAATATAAAGATGTAGTCGCGGTAGACAACCTCTCCCTCACTGTGTTACATGGCGAATTGTTTTCCTTGCTGGGTGTAAACGGTGCAGGAAAAACCACAACGATCAAGATACTCTCCTGCCTGACACAACCAACAGAGGGCGATGCCTTTCTGAACGGAAAAAGTATCCGAAACGAAACTGCCGCAGTCAAATCCATGATCGCCGTATCCCCCCAGGAAACAGCCATCGCACCGGGACTTTCTGTTTTCGAAAATTTAAAACTGATATGCGGTGTATATGGGTTTTCCAAAGAAAAGCAGGACTTAAAAATTTCCGAGTTAACAGAGCTTTTGGGACTTCAATCGGTTCTAAAAAGAAAATCCGGAAAACTTTCCGGTGGTTGGCAACGAAGATTGAGCATCGCCATGGCACTGATCAGTGAACCTCAGATCCTATTTTTGGATGAGCCCACCTTGGGACTGGATGTACTGGCTCGCAGTGACTTGTGGGATATTATCCGCTCTTTAAAAGGAAAAATCACCATCATTTTAACCACCCATTATATGGAAGAAGCAGAAGCCTTATCTGATCGCATTGCCATTATGAAGGACGGCAAACTCCTGATCTGTGACACTGCTGAAAATATCAAAGCGAAAGCAGATACGGACAATTTTGAGCAGGCATTTATCCGAATTGTAAAGGGGGATGCTTTATGAGAATGTTAACATTTGCCAGCAGAAACACAAAAGAGATCCTGCGAGATCCCCTGACTGTGTTTTTCGGACTGGGCTTTCCCCTTGTGCTGATCCTTTTACTCAGTGCTATTCAGGCAAATATCCCCGTCCCATTATTTGAGATCCAGCACCTAACTCCGGGTATCACAGTCTTTGGCTTATCATTTATGACATTATTTTCCGCAACCATAATTGCCAAAGATAAAGGCAGTTCCCTCCTCCAGCGGTTATATACAACGCCACTGACACCGGTAGATTTTATATTAGGCTATACCCTTCCCATCATCCCGATTGCAATTGCACAATCCTTCATTTGCTATATTGCAGCCATTATATTAGGTCTCAATATTACCATCGGTATTTTATACGCACTGGTATTCATCATCCCCGTATCCATTCTTTATATTGCATTGGGACTTCTTTGCGGCAGTATTTTAAATGACAAACAAGTCGGTGGCATCTGCGGTGCATTGCTCACGAATCTCTCTGCCTGGTTATCAGGCGTTTGGTTTGATATAAATTTGGTGGGAGATGTATTCAAAAAAATTGCCTATGCCCTCCCCTTTGTTCACGCAGTTGAACTGGAACAAGCCGCACTTGCCGGAGATTTCGCAAGTATATTCCCCCATTTGTGGTGGGTTTTGGGTTACGGTTTTGGGATACTAATCCTTGCCGTATTGGCCTTCCTGCGACAAATGAAAAAGCAATAATTTTCTTCATGGTTATCCCTATTGTATTCGATAAATTTCCGTTTTCATCGTATGGAATGGATTGATCCATTCCGCCCAAATGAAGCGATGACGCACCGTGAAACGGAAGGTATAAAAGCCTTCCCTGCATATAAAAATCCCACCGCCGGAGCGGTGGGATTTTTTGTTTAGGAAATTACTTCTTGAAGAAGTTATTAGCGGAGTCGCCGTAGTAAATCATGGTCTTCAGCAGCTCAACCAGTTTCTTATCGGTAGCATTGATGTTTGCATATGCATAGGACTCAACAGAGTACTGCAGGGTGTTGGAAATTGCAACGCCATTGCGGTACAGAGTTGCGTACATCAGGCTACGCAGCTGCTTTGCCTGCAGACCGGTGAAGGTTACAATGTAGT
>JAZRRA010000010.1:0-10308 GCA_045650305.1 Faecousia sp. | reverse complement strand
AAAAGCAGAAAATCCTTGCAATGCAAGGGTTTTTGCCTTCCTGCACAACTCTCCCCTCTCGAGTATCTATATACACTTCGGGGTCGAGTTGCTTGTCTTTGGTGCTTCTTTGACCTCTGTCAGTCTGTCAAAAAATACTTTTTTGACAGACTGACATCCCGGCTTGGAATGATCCAAGCCGGGATACTTTTTATACGCCAAAGGTTTGGGCGGCTTGTTTCAGCATTTCCCGAATGGGCAAATTGTAGGGGCAGCGGCTTTCGCACACACCACAGTCAATACATTCCGATGCCTTATGGGCCAGGGTGCTATATCGCACCTTCGCCCAATCTTTCAGGTCATAGCGGTTATAATAGCCCTCAAACAGAAACACGGCAGAAATCGGTACGCCCACTGTACATGGAGCACAATAATTACAGCGGCGACAGAAATTATTTCCCAACTGCTGACGGATTTTCAGGATACTTTCCTGCTCTTTATCCGTTAAGGGAGCAGCATTGGCGGTATGGCGGAGATTTTCATCTGCTTCCTCCGTAGTTGCCATACCGGGGATCACCACGGAAACATGGGGATTCTTCACAATAAACCGCAAAGCCGTTGCCGCATCTTCGATGGCACCGCCTGCCAGGGGTTTCATGGCAATAAAGCCGATATTCTTTTCGGTACATTTGGCAATCATAGATTCCCCGTGGGTTTCCACAATGTTATAGGGGAACATGATGGTTTCCACCCAGTCCATCTCCACAGCCTTCTCAAACAGCTCCAGGGAATGGAGGGTGATACCGATATGCCCGATCTTTCCGGCAGCCTTTGCCGCCTGCAAGGCCTCCAACGCACCTCCGGGTGCTAAAACCTGCTCCAAATCGGATGCAGAAGGGTTATGCACCTGATAAAGGTCGATATAATCCGTTTCTAACTTAGCACAGCTTATATCAATATCCTTTTCCATGGCCTGCCTGCTCCGTGCCATACTTTTGGTTGCCACTACAAAACGCTCCCGGATGCCACGGAGAGCATAGCCGATATATTCCTCACTGACTGTATAAGCACGGGCAGTGTCAATATAGTTGACCCCTTGATCCATCAGGTGATACAAGAGCTTTTTCGTCTGCTCTGCATCGGTCTTTTGGATCGGGATGCCGCCAAATCCCATACGGGATACCTGCAAATTGGTTTTACCGAGAATTCTGTATTCCATAAATCCACCGCCTTTTTTCTTCATTATACAATCCTAACGATAAAAATGCAACGCCTATGGTTTTCCCTTTTCGACGAGCCTTTCTTGACAAGTCAAATAAAATCCATATAATGAAATTAGATCCCCAAATCAAACTTTTGTAAAAAAGGAGGAAATGGTATGAATTACAAACGCTTATTTTCCCTGCTGCTTGGTGTTTTTCTGCTTTTATCCCTGGCAGGATGCAGCAGCAAAAGCCTGAGTTCCAACGAGATCGGCTCCGCAGCCGCAGATAGTGCCCCGGCAGAGCTTTCCAAAGAAGAAGACACAACACAAACTGCTCTGCCTGATAACAGAAAACTGATCCAAACCGTGACCATCTCCGCCGAAACGGAAGATCTGGATGATTTGCTCACCCAAATCAACACCCGTATTGCAGAACTATCCGGTTACACGGAAAACCAGAACATCTATTACGGCAGTGCCTACCGTGGAGGTCGCTACCGCAGTGCCGATATTACCGTTCGTATTCCGGCTGAACAACTGGATAACTTTGTAAGTCATGTGTCAAGCTGTTCCAATGTGGTATCCTCCAACAAAACCGTGGAGGATGTAACGCTCCAATATGTGGCAACCGAAAGTCGGATCAAGGCCTTGCAAACAGAGGAAGCGCGTCTTTTGGAGCTGTTGGCTGAAGCCAAAACTATGAACGACCTTTTAACCATCGAAGGTCGCCTGACTGATGTAAGAACCGAGTTGGAGCAGGTTACTTCTGCCTTGAAGGTTTATGACAATCAGGTGGAATACAGCACCATTCATTTAAACATCAGCGAGGTCACGGAATACACCGTCACGGAAGAACCCACCTCTGTATGGGGTCGGATCGGACAAGTATTTACCGAAAGTGCCGCAGATATTGGAAACGGCTTTGTGGATGCCTTTGTATTTGTAGCCGGTAATATTCTTTATTTCCTGATCATCGCCATCTTCCCCGTGGTAGGGACTATTTTGTGGCGTTTGCGGAAAAAGAAAAAAGCCGCCAAAGCCGCCCCCTCCGAAAACGATCCTGCATAGAAAAGATGCACCCGAATGAAAATCGGGTGCATCTTTTTTAATCTTTTCTGCGTAATGCCACTGCCACATCGTTGACATTCGTACCGGTGGGGCCGGTAAAGATCAGTCCGTCCACTTTCTGCAAAGCATGGTAGGCATCGTTATCTGCCAGCACGGTACTAATCTGCAAACCACATTGGTGTAACATATCCGCAGTTTCATAATCCACATAGCCGCCAGCGGCATCGGTAGGGCCATCCGTGCCATCACTGCCCACGCTAAAAACTGCCGCACCTTGCAAGCCGGAGATTCCGGCAGCAGCACCCAATACCAATTCCTGATTTCTGCCGCCTTTGCCCTTGCCCGTCAGCTTGACTACCGTTTCACCGCCGGCAATAAAAGCAACACTTTCCCGGCTATGGGCATGGGTCTGCAACACGGAGGCTAAGAAACTGCCTGCCTCCCTTGCCTGACAGCAAAGCTGATCCGTCAGCACAACGGTTTCATATCCCAATGCTTTAGCGGCTTTTTCTGCGGCCGCACAAAGCTGCTTGACAGAGCCGTTAATTTCGGTGATGACATTGTCGATCTTCTTCGGTGTTTCCTGCCCCAGAAGCACCAGTGCCTCCTGAGGGATATTCAGGTTGTATGCCGCAACAATCTTCATAGCATCTTCACAAGTGGAGCTATCCGGATAGGCAGGACCGGAGGCGATCATATCCAAAGGATCGCCGATTATATCCGAAAGAACCACAGAAAACACTTGTGCCGGGGCACAATGCAAAGCAAACCGTCCTCCCTTGACGGCAGAAAGCCGCTTGCGGATGGTATTCATTTCTACAATGTCCGCACCGCAGGCAAGGAGCTGATTGGTAATATCCTGCAACAGTTCCCCGGACACCAAAGGTTTCTCAAACAAGGCACTGCCACCACCGGATAGCAAGAACAGCACCGTATCCGTAAGTAACAGATCCTCTGTCAGCGAAAGTGCCGCCTGGGTTGCCCGGAAGGAATTTTCATCCGGTACGGGATGGCCTGCCTCGTAGCAGGTAATATGAGGAAGTTCCCCTTTTACATGGTCATACTTGGTGATCACAATACCGGCATCAATTTTATCTGCCATCACATCGCAGGCTGCTTTTGCCATTTGCCAGGCAGCTTTACCGGCGGCTACCAAATAGACTCTGCCAGGGAACTGTTTTCCCTCCAATGCCCGTTTCACCGCCTCATCCGGCATCACCGCCGCGATGGCAGAGTTTACGATATTTTGAGCATCTGCACGAAGTTTCAAATCCATAAGTTATTTCCAAATCTGTTCTAATACATCTCCTACGGCCTTTGCCATAGAACCAAATCCAAAATCATTGGGATGGGCACAATCCACCATGCCGTCATCCTCCGCCATGGCCATGAGTGTGGGGCCATCCAGCAGGTAGACATTTTGATCGCCGGCCTTTTGGGCGTTTTCATAGGTGGTTCTAATCACCTGCAAACGGGCTTTGGCATCCTGACTCAGTTCATATACCGGACGGGACATGAAAATAACGGGAATATCCGGATGCTGCTTTCGCACCGTCTTGTATAGATTTTCATGGGTCGCCGCCAAATGCTCCACTGTGGGTGCATTATAATCATAGTCGCAAACAAACACGGACATGGGAAGGCTCGCCAGATAATCTGCCATCACCTGCTCGCCTTTGGCATTTCCGCTGAAGCCCAAATTCACATAATCAAAGCATAGTCGCCGGGAGGCAATGGCCTCATAACTGCTACCCGGTCGGGATGCACAAGCACCCTGGGTTATGGACGAACCGTAGAACACCACCGGTGTCTTTACCTGATAGGGCTGGGGGGCTTCGATCACAGCATGCTCATCCAGGCCAATATAAAGCTGATACACCCCGGAATATGTGGGGAAATTGATGGTATATTCCCTCATTCCTTCCCCTTCGGGATACAACACCGCTTCATAGCCGCAACGGTTTTCTACCGTGCGTTTGAAGGACTCTACAAATTTTTCCTTACCATTGGCATCCTTCCGATAAAGGTCAAAACAAGCTGTACCCGTCAATGCACAGTGGGATAAAAAACAAGCCTCCGGCATCTCGGCATGGATGGCAATATAGGGACTGTCGGTACGAAAACGCACTCTGCCGCCGGCTGTATTGCTGTGAAGCCAATGCACACCGTCGCTGACTTGCTTGGCAACTGCCTCCGTCATTCTGCGATACGCACCGCCCTCATGCAAAAGGCCATGCACAGAAAAGGGCGATTCCAATGCACAATAGAATTTTAAACCGGGAATATCAACGGTAGATACAAAGGAAAAATTATGATCAATTTTTGAAATATCCATTTTAACTGTCCCCTTTTTTTATGTTCTTTTATTTTATCACAAAAATTCCCCGTTGACAACCGTCTTCTAAAGCTTCCTATCCTGATCCCCATCCTCCTGGGGATCAGTCCCCCGAACGGATACTTTTCCGGTACAAAACACCTTCTTTTCAGAAGGCAGCCTATATCTTCCAAAAAGCACAAAATTCTGTACCTCAGGTACATTTAGGCACAATATGGATGGCAACAAAGAACGATAATCCATTTTTTGCATAGGGTTTCACCATGGGTTGTGTCTTGTTTTGGCGAAAAAATTATGCTATAATGCTTTTATCATTTTTAGGAGGTGCATTTATGGCATTTCAAGTCAATCATCCGATCCTATACCTGATTGTAGGAATCCTGGTTGCCGTGGTTGTTGCACAGTCTGTATTTTTCCTGATCAAAGCCATGCGACGCAGCAAAGAACTGGGTATGGATCAAAAGAAAATTCGCAAAACCATCCGTACCGCCGCTATTTTTACCATTGCCCCGGCGGTAGCTATCGTCATCAGCATTATCACCCTGAGTAAAAAGTTGGGCCTTCCTCTGCCCTGGCTTCGTTTGAGCGTTGTGGGTTCTATGAGCTATGAAACCGTAGCCGCAAACAACGCCCTTTCCGCCATGGGTCAATCTTTGGGTTCTCCCGTTCCTTTGCAGGCTCAGGAATTTTTAAATGTTCTGCTGGTTATGACCATCAGTATTATGATGGGTATTTGGCTGGTTCCGGTCATCGGTAAGAAGCTGCAAAACGGTATGGCTTCCATGGGTAACCGGGATGCCAAATGGGGCGAGGCTTTTCAAAGCTCTCTGTTTATTGGTATGATTGCCGCCTTTTTAGGATTCGTTTTCTGCGATGTATCCCGTCTGTGGCGTGCTGACAGCACCGGAAAAGTAGCAGAAACCGTAACGGAAGTCCTGGAAAACGGCGAAAAAATTGAGGTGACCAAATATTTCTCCACCACATCCGGTTTGATCCCCGTCTGTGTTATGGGCGTTGCCGCTGTCACCATGGTGATCTGTGGACTTTTGATGCGTAAGCCAAAACTGAAATGGCTTTCGGAATACGCATTGCCCATAAGCCTTGTGATCGGTATGGTATCCGCCATTCCCATCTCCGCATGGTTAGGTTAAGGAGGTAGCATGATGAAGAAGAATCTTTCTTATATCGACTCTGTCCATCGTGACGGTCGCATTTGGAATATCAGCGTTATGCTCCTGCTGCTGGCCTTCCCCGTTGCAGTCGCCCTTCTTTTCCAGGTTACACCGGATTGGGGTGCATTGCTGCAAGGTCTGATCGCCACCGCTCCCATGTACTGGGCTGTTGGTGCCATTGAAACCTTTACCTTTGTGCCTATGTTAGGTGCAGGCGGTTCGTATTTGAGTTTTGTAACCGGCAATATTTCCAACCTGAAAATGCCCTGCGCCCTCAATGCACTGGAGCAAAACCAGGTCAGTGCTAACTCGGAAGAAGGCGAAGTGATCTCTACCATCGCCATTGCCACTTCCAGTATCGTCACCACCCTGATCATCATTTTAGGCGTGATCCTGATCATGCCTCTGGAGCCCGTTCTCTCCGCACAAGTTTTACAGCCTGCCTTTGAGCAAATCCTGCCGGCCCTCTTCGGCGGTTTGGGCGTAGCCTTCGTATCCAAAAACTGGAAAATTTCCATTGCTCCCATTATGCTCATGCTGGTACTGTTTATCTTCGTACCTGCCCTCAATTCCTCCACTGTGGGTATCATGGTTCCCGTCAGTGCCATCTTTACCATTATTGTGGCAAGAATTCTCTATAAGCGGGGTGTTCTGTAATGCCTTGGATCATCATTGGCGGTGCTTTTGCCTTGCTGATTGCCATCATTTTGATTCGTGCCGCTTTATTTCAGCCCAAAAAACAAAAGGCAATTTCCCAGGAGGAAATCGCCTTTGATAAAGAAGGTGCTGTCAAGGCGCTGCAGGAGCTGATCCGCTGCAAAACCATTTCCTACAACGATCCGGAAATGGAGGATGACGGTGAATTTCAAAAGCTTTACGATCTGCTCCCCGTTCTCTACCCCCAGGTTTTCCGGGTCTGCACCATGGAACAACTGCCCGATCGGGGACTTTTGTTCCGCTGGCCGGGAAAATCACCTAAAGATCCCACTGTGCTGATGGCTCACTATGATGTGGTGCCGGTTGACGAAGCAAAATGGGACAAGCCTCCCTTCTCCGGCATCATCGTAGATGGTGTTATGTGGGGGCGTGGCACTTTGGACACCAAAGTCACCTTCAACGGCGTTCTCTCCGGTGCCAATCAACTGATCGGGGATGGATTTGTTCCCGAAAACGACATCTACTTTGCCTTCTCCGGTGGCGAAGAAGTGAACGGACAAGGTGCAGTCAATATTGTGAAAGCCTTTCAGGAACGGAGGATTCAGCCTGCCATGGTGGTTGATGAAGGCGGTGCTGTTGTGGAAAATGTGTTCCCCGGCGTCAAGGCCCCTTGCGGACTCATCGGCATTGCGGAAAAGGGCATGATGAATGTGGAATACTCCGTCAAATCCGGCGGTGGCCACGCCTCCGCTCCCCCGGTGAAAACACCCCTGACCACCCTTTCCAAAGCCTGCATTTCCATTATCAAACATCCCTTCAAAATGCATCTGACCAAACCTGCGGCAGAAATGTTCGACACCCTGGGTCGCCACTCCGGTTTCGGACTGAAGATCGTATTTGCCAATCTCTGGCTGTTTAAGCCGGTGCTGGATATGATCTGCAAGTCAGGCGGCGGTGAAATGAATGCACTGGTTCGAACCACCACAGCCTTCACCCAGGCTTCCGGCAGCAACGCCCGGAATGTGATCCCCACAGAGGCAGCTTTTGTCAGCAATATGCGACTAAATCCTGCGGATTCCGTTGCATCTGCAAAGGCATATTTGGAAAAGACCGTGGGCGACGATTCCGTAAAGATCACAGTGCTGGAAAGTTTTGAACCCAGTCCCATTTCCGAAACTGACTGCCCTGCATGGGATAAGGTTTCCGCAGCGGTTGCCGAGACTTGGCGTGGTTGCATTGTTTCACCCTATCTCATGGTACAATGCTCTGATTCCCGTCATTGGGGTCCCGTCAGCAACCATGTTTACCGTTTCTCCGCCATGGATCTGACCTCCGAGGAACGGAAAACCATCCACGGTAACAATGAACGCATCCGTTTGGAAGCGCTCTACCGTTGCGTGGAATTTTATATCCGCTTAATGAAAAAATGCTAAAGTTCACCCCGGGAGTTTTTAGAAACTCCCGGGGTAAAAATATTAAAGGGAAAATACTTCCTTCATGATTCTTGCGGTATCCGCTCCAAACAACGGTCCATTATGGATTTGGTGGGAATCCAACTGACCGTCATAGAGATTTGCCTCAATCAAAACCGGTGTGCCATCTTCTAAAACCGACACATCCCATGCAACCATCCGGAAATGAGGCACCATATAGCTTGCCTTCACAACCAGCTCCTTTACCTGCTCAAAAGACGGCAGTGCATAACCCTCAAAAACCACTTGGGATGTAGGATGTGTGCAAACCATTTTATTTTTATTGGCACAAGCATATTTTTTAAGACATCCCTCTGGGGTAACACCCACGGTCATTCCGCCACTGCTACTGTTGTCCACCTTGGTATCTCCCACGCCCATACGCAAAATGGTAGATAATACCCTTGCCCCATCCTTTTCCAAAAGAGTGATGAGCCGTATGGTATTGACGGAGGAAGGGTTGATTTTTGCCAATGCACTGTGCTGGGTGATCCCTCGTTGAATGGCAATATCGCCACGGATTCCCTGAATGGATGCCTGAAAATCTGCCATTGTCAGCCCCTGGCAGTTTAAGTACTTCACTCCGTGTCCGCCGCCGCAGTCCGTTGCCTGCTTGACAAAAACCTCTTTTTCCTTTGTTAAAACACGGAAAACATCCTCAATGCCCTTTTGTGCGATCACATCGTCAATGTACCAAAACCCGTTCAAACAATACGCCACCAGTTTCGGCTGTGGAATCCCCCGGAACATTTTGGGATAATAGCACTTATTATCCAAGGCTTTCGACAATCTGTAATGATTGAAATGGGGCTGGATGTCATTGTAATATACCTCATCCGGGATATACTCTTTATAGAATTTTCCGTATTTTTCTGTGTAGAAATTATGGTATATCATGGGAACGGCTTTAAACTGTTTCCAGAAAGCTCTTGCTTCCCTTTCCTGTTCCCGAGTCAGCACATACTTTTCCGTCTTGCTTTTCTTCAGCTTTCGCACCAGTTTTGTCATGTGAACCCGACGAATGGCCGTAAAAATAGCCTCATAGGAATTTCTAAAATTCAAGATGGATCTTACACCCATACCAACACCTCTATGCTCTTTCTAATTTTTCGGTCACAAACAAAGTTTAGCGAATTTCTCGCTAAATGTCAATAGCGAAAAACTTTCTATTGTATAATAAGCCAATCCGAAGGCAAAGGTGGTGGAAATATGCCCCATTATCCCCGAATCCGCAATTTACGGGAGGACAAGGATATGACCCAAACAGAAATGGGCGATATTTTATCCTGCTCTCAAAGAGTATACAGCAATTATGAACGGGGTGATATTGATATTCCCACCGTTACACTGTGCAAGATCGCAGATTTTCACAATGTTTCCGTGGATTATCTGTTAGGTCGCACCACCAATCCTGCTGTCAACAAATAACCGGACCAAAGGCTCGACATTGTCGCACCCATTGGTCCGGTTCTTTTATATTACATTACTCTTCAACAGCAGCTTCAGCTACTTCTTCAGCTACTTTCTCAGCAGCATTGGCAGCTTCGATTTCAGCAACAGAGGTGGGAGCAGTGATGTCCAACTCCAAGTTGTTCTTGCTGGTCTTACCGAAGATGTGGCAGTTGTTGCCACCGAATGCCAGCTTGATCTCCACATCTCTTGCCAGTGCGGCAACTTCTGCACCGGTCATATCCATGGTGTTTACGATCACGATTGCATTCTTCTGATCAGCACATTCCACGTGCAGGTGGACAGAGGAACCCATCAACTCATGAACATTGATCTTAGCCTTCACACCATCGTCAGACAGAACGATGTGCTCAGGACGCAGACCCAAAATGATCTCCTGGGGCTCAACATTTCTCTTAGCCAGTGCTTCCTGCTTCTCGTCGGACAGCTCAACAACGAAACCATCCAGGCTGACAGCATACTTGCCGTTCTGCTTGATCAGTTCGGCATCAAACAGGTTCATCTGGGGAGAACCGATGAAGGTTGCTACGAACAGATTTTGGGGATGATGGAACACTTCCTGAGGAGTGCCGATCTGCTGGATGAAGCCATCCTTCATGATAACAATACGATCACCCAAAGTCATAGCCTCGGTCTGGTCGTGGGTAACATAGATAAATGTAGTATTGATACGCTGACGAAGTCTGATGATCTCAGCACGCATCTGGTTACGCAGCTTGGCGTCCAGGTTGGACAGAGGCTCGTCCATCAACATGACCTTGGGGTCACGAACGATTGCACGACCGATAGCCACACGCTGACGCTGACCACCGGACAGAGCCTTGGGCTTACGGTGCAGGTAGTCTACGATGTCCAGGATTCTGGCAGCTTGCATAACTTTTTCTTCGATTTCGTCCTTCTTCATGTGACGCAACTTCAGGGCGAATGCCAGGTTGTCATACACACTCATGT
>JAZRRA010000009.1:0-2475 GCA_045650305.1 Faecousia sp. | reverse complement strand
TGGATGTATTAAAAACAGTTTGGACGCAAATTCAGACAATGCGATGGTCGGATTATCTGGATATTATACTGGTTGCATTCCTGATTTTTAAACTTTTGCCCCTGCTTCGTTCTACCGGTCTGAATCGGATCGCCTGGGTTGTGGGCGTGGTCATTGTGACCGCCTGGATGACAGATCTGCTGAAACTGCATACCTTAAGCTATCTGTTCTCCCAGGTACTTACCGTTGGTTTGTTGGCGTTGGTGGTTCTGTTCCAACCGGAATTGCGTCGGATGATCGACCATTTATCCAATTTGAAATTTCATCAGTTCCTTGGTACCGGAAAACCCCAGCAGGAGATGATTCCTGTTATTGCACAAACCGTTGGTGCTTGCAAAGAAATGAGCAGAGAGCGGGTCGGTGCGCTGATCGTATTTGCCCGGGATAACCGCCTTGACGAGTATTTCAAAACCGGCACAATGATCGAGGGCCGTGTATCCGAGCAACTGATCCGCAATATCTTCTTCCCAAAAGCAGCTCTGCACGATGGCGCAATGATCATCCGTGATGGTATGGTGACCGCAGCAGCTTGTGTGCTGCCCCTGTCGGAAAGCAAACGTTTGAGCCTGGACCTGGGCACCCGACACAGAGCAGCTGTGGGTATTAGTGAAGTGTCCGATGCAGTGGTTGTGGTGGTCTCTGAGGAGACCGGTGCCATTTCTGTGGCAGTCGGTGGTGTGCTGAAGCGCCATCTGGAACCCGAGACCCTGGAACGCTTGCTGCGGAATGAACTGTGTACCGAGGAAGACGAACAGAAGGAAAATCAGCTGACCAAAACTGTGCAATCCATTTTCTTTAAGAACCAGAATAAGGACAAGGGAGGAAACCAGAATGAAAAATAAACCATTGGCGTTCCTGATGTCCATTTTGGTAGCCTTTGGCCTGTGGCTTTATGTCATTACTGTGGTCAGCCCCGAATCTGAAAAAACCTACTACGAAATCCCTGTGGTGATCCAGAGCAAAAACATTCTGGCAGAACGGGGACTGATGATCGTCAGTGAAGAACCCAAGGTGACATTGGAACTGAAGGGTAACCGCACCACACTGAATGAACTGAACGAGGCCAATATCAATGTTATCACCAATGTGGCCAACATTGAAAAGCCCGGCACCTATAACCTGACCTATAATATTTCCTATCCCGGTAACATCCCGGATAATGAGATCACGGTTCAAAAGAGCAGTACAGACCTGATTACCGTGACCGTGGAAAATAAGATTACAAAAAATGTGCCGGTGGTAATCGATTATAACGATACTGCCGTGCCGGACGGTTACCGTCCCGACCTGAAGAATCTGCAGCTGGACTTTACCGCTATAGAGATTACCGGCCCGGAATCCGTGACCAGCCAGATCGAACAGGCCATCATTGAGGTGGACCTGACCGGCAAGACCACTGCGCTGGCAGGCGAGTACCAGTACTCCCTGTGTGATAAGCTGGGTCAGCCTGTGAATGCGGAGAAAATTACCGTCAATACCGATAAAGTCAATTTGCTGATTACGATCCAGCGCGTGAAGGATCTTGCTGTAAAGTACAATTTGATTTACGGCAACGGCGCAACGGAAAACAATTGCACTGTTACCGTAAATCCTGCCGTTATCAAGGTGGCCGGTACCGATGCTTCCCTGGCCAATATAGAGGCGCTGTCTATTGGCGACATCAATTTGGCAGAGATCATCAATACTGTAGAAATTCCTGCCGATACAGGCATTCCTGAGGATACGGTGCTGACTGTCAAGCTGGCAGATTTGCTGCCTAAGGATGCGGTCAATCTTTCCGGTGTAGAAGAGATCACCATTCAGGTTTCTTTTGCAGCCCTTGCCGAAGTTACCATTTCCGTGCCGATCGATGAGACCCATGTGAGCATTATAAATTACCCGGAGGGCACGCAACTGAAGCGGCTGGAAAAGCGCGAGGTGCCTGTAACCCTGCGCGGTTCCAAGGATTTGATAAATTCCGTCACGGTTGATATGCTGAAGTTTGAACTGGATGTTTCCGGTATGGAACCCGGAACCGCGAAGTCCATTATACCCACGCGCGTGATTATTGCCCCTGAAGAATATGCTTCTTTGGGTGTGGTGTTTGATGGCAGTGCCACCGTGACATTGGAGAAGATTCCGCAGGGAAGATAAAAAGAAAAGAGGAAAACATTTTGATCAAAAGTATGACCGGTTACGGCCGGGCCGTGGAAACGGTAAATGGTCGTGAGTTTACTGTTGAACTTCGTTCCGTAAACAATCGATATCTGGATTGCTCTGTGCGTTTGCCCCGGATTCTTACCTTTGGTGAGGAAGCGGTGAAGCAGGCCGTAAAAAACAGTATCTCCCGCGGTAAGGTGGATGTGTTCATTTCTGTCCGCAGTGAAAACGGAGATGAAGTACAGGTAACCCTGAATAAGGCGGTTTTGGAAAGCTATCTGACCGCTATGCGCCAGA
>JAZRRA010000008.1:0-7425 GCA_045650305.1 Faecousia sp. | reverse complement strand
ACGCCGGCCTTTTTGGCATTGGCCATGGAAAGGGATACACATTTGGGGTCATTATCCGAGCCTAAGATCCGATACTCTCCCCGGAATTCTTTATCCTTTGCCTCTGTACGGATCTTCTCCCAAATATCCTGCTGTGACCAGGCAAAACTCTCTGCCGCAAAACGGCGTTTTAAGCCCGGGGCACGGTTTTTGGCGATCAATGCCGCCTCAATCGGGATCGTACCGGAGCCGCAGAAAGGATCCCAGAAGAAATCTCTGCCCCGATACCGGGTCAGAATCACCATAGCCGCCGCTAAAGTCTCTCGCAACGGTGCTTCGTTGCCCACAGCACGGTAACCCCGTTTGTGCAGGCCTACACCGGATGTATCCAAATACAAGGTGACCTTATCCTGCATAATAGAAAACTGGAGCTGGTATTTCACCCCGGTTTCCGGAAGCCAGGACATCTTATACTTTTCTCCCAAACGCTTGGAGGCGGCTTTTTTGATAATGGCCTGACAATCCGGTACGCTCATCAGCTGGCTGTTCAGACAATGGCCCTTCACGGGGAACTGGCCATCGGAGGGGATAAAATCCTCCAAATTACACTGATAGACACCTTGAAACAGCTCTTCAAAGGTTTTGGCAGGAAATTCTGCCAGGATCAGCAAAACCCGTTCGCCGGTTCGCAGACAAACATTGGCTTTGGCCATTTCTTCCACGCCGCCGGCAAACAGCACACGACCGTTTTCTGCCATAACACCGGGAATATCCAGTCGTTTTAATTCATCGGATGCAATACCCTCCAAACCAAACAGACAAGGTACTGCAAATTTCAGTTCGTTCATAGAATCACCTTATAATTTTCTTGCTTTTGATATATCGTTCTTCTTCGGAAAATACGCATCCGCAGTATTTTTGCATATAAAAGCCCAATTGGCGGGCTTTTTCCTGACCGGCACGGAAATAGGGGCGAAAATCCCGGAATAAAAATTCCACACCATACTCCGCCGCCGCCCGTTCTGCCGTTTCCCGCATCAGGTCAAAATTCTGGTAGGGACTGATAAATAAGCTGGAGGTAAAGCTGTCAAAGCCCCCCTCTTTGGCAGTTTTGGCTGCCTCAAACAACCGCATTTCATAGCATTTGCCGCAACGGTTGTCCAGATCCTCCGCAACCGCACGAACAAAGGGACGCAGTGCATAGTCATTTTTCTCCAAAAGGGGCAATTCGATGGCGTTTGCATAGTCACGCAGGCAATCCCGTCGAGCCCGATATTCTGTATAGGGATGGATATTGGGATTGTACCAAAATCCCGTTACTTCTATGTGATCTCCCTGCAACACCTCAATACACTGATTGGCACAAGGGGCGCAGCAAATATGAAGCAGTGTTTTCATAAAAATACCTCATTGTCATTCTTTCGTAAGTATAGCAAAAAATTCAATCTATTGCAACACAAAAAGAATCAGCTCCTCCGAAATACATTCCGGGGAGCTGAAGGATTACAGACAGCGATTTAATAAATTGCAGACTGCCGCAACTTGCTGGGGTGTCAGATTTGCCTGACCGCCCATGATGTTATGCACCAACGCAGTGGCACCGGGTTGCCCCATATAGACGGGAATCCGTCCCGGAACACCGGAAACGACCACCTGGGTATTGGGATTTGTGAAGAAAACCATGGCCTCCACACGAACATTCACGCCCTGACTGCGCATAAAATTGGCAAGGCGATATACATGCGTACCCACCTGCTTCACCGGGGAATAAAACTCCTTGGAATAAGCACCGCCACGGCGTCCGGTTTTATGCAGAATCCAATTATGGCTTTCGTAGTTACCTACCACATAGCCGTTTAAATGCTTGGTTTCCACGATAAACACACCGGTTCTGCCCACGACCACCATGTCGATCTCACTTTGCTTGCCTTCGTATGTGACATAGACATTCCGAAAGCCATAGTATCCCTGGGGCAATTGGCTGATCAGGTATGCGGTAGCATCCTCACCGGCTTCGCCGGCACGGCGGATGGAAGTATCGCGAATACCGTCGGAGATAAAGCTCATCAAGAACAAAATTACGCCGATCACGCCAGGTATCATTGCTATGATCGGATGAAACGCAATTGCCAGAATCACAGCCATCAAAAGAAACACAATTCCGGAAATCAACCATCCAACACCCACTGTTGGGCTTTTCTTTTTAGGGGTTTCCGATTTTTTAATAATCTGTGCCATACGCTTCTCCCATTACAACTTTTGACCACACTGACTGCAAAAAGCACCGTTGGTAGTCAGCTTTGCACCACAATGACGGCAGAATTTTACTTCCGGCTTTGGCCGATTGGAAATAGTAGGATTGATCGGTGCAACAGAACTGGAATACAACACTAAGGCGTACTGCTCATAGCAACCGTCGGAGGATTTTACATGACCGCCTACATAGCTGCGATATCGCAAATTCGGGTTGGCGGCCTGCCACATTTTGACTGCATTTTCGCCCTTGGCGTTGAGAACTTCCTGATAGTTCAATGTTGCATTGTAGGTATATACGAATTCTACGCCGTACTGAATATCCATAGGCGTCTGGGAGAGGCTGTATGTCAGCGTCACATTGGTAGCCGAAATCTGATTTAGCCGGCTTAAATCGATGGGTAAATGATGCATATCGCAGGAAAGCTCCACATCATACACATAGGGATTTTCTGCCAGCCATTGGCTGAGAAAAGGTGCTAATTGCACTGCCAGAATTCTTTGCTCACCGGGCAGAGAAAACTTGTGGCGGCGAACGGTAGGTGTGCCACATTCTGCACAGAATTTCTTATTTTCCGGCAGTTCCGCACCGCACTTGGTGCAAATTTTAAGCTTTTCTTCTCCACCAGGCATCACCGTGTTGGCGGTGGTAGCACGGGGGAACATAACCGTCTTGGGAATATGGATCGTTTGAAAGAAACCCATGAGGATTACCCCCTTCTATGCGTTTTTATGACCACAATAGGGACAGAAGGGACTATTACCATCCAGTTCCTCGCCGCAGGATGCACATCGTGTCGCACCTGCTGTGTTCGGTGCTTGATACTGGGGTGCTTGATACTGGGGCGCTTGATACTGGGGTGCCTGATATTGGGGTATCGTGTCCTGATTTTGCTTAATGGCGTTTTGAATATTGCCCACCAATTGGCGATTATCTTTTACATTCTTAACCACAAGAATCACAACAAATGCAACAATACCCACAAACACCAGGCCGACCAATGCAAAACCCAATCCAACCATATCCTGAATGCCACCGAAATTGTCTAAGTGGATGCCTGTCTTACCAACTACCACCTTATTCAAATAGCACTGGGAGCCGGCAATTACCAGCATAACATAGGCAGTGCCCTTTCCCTTTGCGGTAATTGTGCCATTGTCGGAAATTGTTGCCACTGATTCGTCACTGGAGTATGCCTGAGCCTCAAGCGTACGGGCAAAAAGTTCATGTTGATGTTTTACTTTCTCGTCTTCTTTCAGATAGTGGACATTAAAACTATCTTCTGCAAAATCTTCGATTTCTGCTTCAAAATCGATACCCTCAATCTCCGGCAGATCCGAAAGATCCGGTTCATAAATGGATTCATCCTCTTTACAAGCTGCCAGGGAGAATATCATCAACACGATCATTAAAAACAATGCGATTTTTTTCATAATCACAAACCTCTCTTTTGGAAGAAAATATAGTTATAGAAATGGGCTTCAAAATTGCCTTTGTTACTGTAATGCTGAATATGACCACCATTCTGGGAGATCAAAATGGCATCCGGATTATTTTTTGCCCAGTGAGCTGCCAGTTTTTCCGTACTGTAACCGATAGAACCGGCAAGGCGATACTTATAAAGAAAGGCCATGCCAAACTGGGGATTATTGGGGGTGTCCGATAAAGTAAAGCTTAGCTCTGCATATTTTACACGGAATCGAAGTTGTACGAATGGGAACAACAGAATATTTGTATATTGCACAGTCAGGCGGCAATCGTTTATGTAGGGATTTTCTGCCAAAAATTGATTGATATGTTTTTCCAGGGTTTGTGCCGTGATCGTACCTTGAATGGGAACACGATAAGACTGCCGCACCACGGCCTGCGTACCACACTGGGCACAAAAAGGCTTGCCGACCAAATCGCTTCCGCATTTGGGACAAAACACCACCGCCTTACCGTTTCCACGCCGTGTCCGTTGTGTGATACAGCGCTTGGGAAGAGCTTTATAGCTGGTGCTTTTCACGGAATACAACATTGTGGTCACAATGTTGTAAATAACGTATATCAGACTGAAAGCAAATAAGATCCAAAAAAATTCCATACTCCTTACTCCCTTTGGTCGATTTTTGCATACAATTGTATTACGATTTTTAGTTTAACAGAATATTCACAAAATTGCAACACTTTTCCGCAATATTTTTTATAATTTTTAACATTTTATCTCCGGCCACCTTTTCCATGTTTCCCTTTGATTTTCATTTTGGGGATGCTATGATGAAAACACCTTGACGGACAACCCCTTTTTCGGTTATGATGATAAAAAAGGAGGCGAGTGTCTTGGAAGATCAGGTTTATATGGCCCAGGCTTTAGAATTAGCACGGCAGGCTATGGCAGAGGGGGAAGTCCCCGTGGGCTGTGTGATCGTACGAAACGGTCAGGTTGTGGGGCGTGGCCGCAATCGCCGTGAAACCGCAAAAACAGCCTTAGGTCATGCAGAGATTGATGCCATCCAGGATGCCTGCAACCAATTAGGTGGCTGGCGGCTTTGGGAATGTACTATGTATGTTACCTTAGAGCCTTGCCCAATGTGTGCCGGTGCTATCATCAACGCCCGGATCCCTCGGGTGGTATGTGCCGCCAAAGACGAAAAAAACGGTGCTTGCGGATCGGTCTGTGATCTGTTTTCCATGGGCTTTAACCATCATCCCCGGATCGAATACGGTTGCATGGAATCGGAATCCAGAGAAATTCTGACCGCCTTCTTTCAAGATCTGCGAATTGCCTTACGGGATCGTCCAAAATGGAAAAAACCAGTAACATAAGGAAAAAGAGATGCGTTATGCATCTCTTTTTTTTACACGAAAGGAGCTATTTATGAAGCCGGAACAAAAATGCTTACGCATCGGTGCCACCGTTATCTTATTCGCCATCTTACTGCGGTTTTTCGCCTCCGGTCTGTGGTCGGATATGACCGCACTGCTGGCAGATCCCAGAACCTCCGCCTGGATGCTTTATGCCGGGACGGGCCGTGTCTTTTCCGCCTCCGGCAAAACACCAAACGCCCCCTCCATTCCCGTCACCGAAGAACCGGAAATTACGGAAACAGAACCCACCGAACCGCCACCGACCCAGGAATCCCCCCTTGTGCAGGCAGTTTTCTCCGTTCAGGATACGGCTTTTGTATCCATGACCAATTATCCCGGCTATCAGGTAGATATGCAAAAGATGCTGACGACTCCATTAAACTGGAATCTCACAGGAACAGCACCTAAAGTGCTGATCGTCCATTCCCACACCTGCGAAAGCTACGAAAACACAGAAAACTACACCGCCACCGGCTCCTATCGCACCACAGATGATCGATATAATATGATCTCCATTGGCACTTACCTGACCCGATGTTTGGAAGATCTTGGCATTTCCGTGATCCATGATACCACAGTCCACGACTATCCTTCCTACAACGACGCCTACACCCTATCCCGGCAGACGGTGCAGGAATATCTCGCCCAATATCCCTCCATCCAACTGGTTTTGGATATTCACCGGGATGCCTACGAGGATAAAAACGGCAACCAAATCCGAAACACCTTAGATATAAACGGCACAACATCTTCCAAACTGATGTTGGTGGCAGGCACCAATGCCTACGGGGAAGGACATACAAATTGGCAGGAAAATTTGTCGGTCGCGGTAAAATTGCAAGCGATTTTGCAGCAGATGTATCCTGGGCTATGCAGACCACTGGCACTGCGTTCTTCCGCGTTTAATCAGGATCTGTCACCCGGTGCTTTGCTTGTGGAGGTCGGCACAGCCGGAGATACCCGTCAGGACGCTCTGAATGCCGCCGCATTTCTGGCAGATGCCATCGCCGCCCTGGCTTACGGCAGCACGACTCTCTCCTAACCCCGGTTTCATCCCCCGTAACGGTACAATAAACATAAATTTACCATACTAATAAATTTAAATTGTAGGGGAGGGTCTTGACCCTCCCGGCAATTTTACCGCTGTAAAATTGCGATTGCCGCAGGCAATAACATGATATTTTCTTGCGAAAATCCGGAAAACGCAAACATTTTCCCTCGGGATGGTCAAGGCCCTCCCCTACGATGTGGTATATTATAATCGTAAGATAAACGGAAATTTGACAATGTTATCCAAAATTTTCGACTTTTTCAGGGGTTACAAAATCACCGGCGAGGAATATTAACAAGGCACAGAAAAAGGAGGGAGAATCATGAAAAAATTTGGTTTGCGTATGGTATTGGTAGTCATTTGTACGGTTTTATCCATGCAAACTGTGCTGGCCACGGAATTTTTGGTTCCCGGCGGTCAGGTGATCGGTTTGGATATTCAGGATCATACCGTTACAATCGTGGCTTTTGACGAAAATTTAGGCACTGCCGCTAAAGAATGTGGCTTACAAATCGGTGACCGTATCACCGCCATCAACGGAAAACCCGTGCAAAACCCCGATGATATTCGGGATATACTGAACCGTACCCACGGTGACGCAGAAATTTCCGTACTACGGGGAGATGATGCGATAAAACTGCTTCTGACCCCGGTTATCTCCCCGGAAGGCCCTAAATTGGGCGTTTATTTAAAACAAGGCATTACCGGAGTGGGCACTGTCACCTTTTACGATCCGGAGAGCGGCACATTCGGTGCGTTGGGACACGGCGTAAACAGCCCAAACGGCAATCTGATCCAAATGGAATCCGGTCAGGTCTATCATGCCTCTGTGGTAACCGTTCGGACGGGAAAAGCCGGCACTCCGGGGCAACTGATGAGTACCGTGACCGGCAGCGGTATCATCGGCACATTGTGTAAAAACACACCCCAGGGGGTATTCGGAACTGCGGAGTTTTCCCACCAAAGCGAAAAATTACCCATCGGACAAAAAGATCAGGTGCATAGTGGTTCGGCTGTAATTCGCTCCACCGTCGCCGGAAACGTCGTTCAGGAATATTCTGTGGAAATTTTAAAGGTTTATGCCAATTCCGGGGATTCCGGGCGAAATATGCTCCTGAAAATCACAGATCCCGATCTGCTCACCGCCACGGGCGGAATCGTGCAGGGTATGGGAGTGAGTTATAATAGGGACAACACAGGAAATCCTAATAGCTTGCGGGGATTTCAAGTGACTGACCCCTAAATCTGAAGACCACAGAAATATGGTACATCATGCGCGGATGTGCTGGGG
>JAZRRA010000007.1:0-6261 GCA_045650305.1 Faecousia sp. | reverse complement strand
TACCCCATCCCAGCAGTGCTGTGACCGCCGAGCTATTCAACTGGATCTGGCGTTCGGATGTGGAGGATAAAAAGACGGTTATCGTGTTCCCCAATTCCTGGAGAAATGTATATACCGCCGCTGTCCATCTGTGTAACCGCTACAATGTCAGCGGTCGGAACATCCATGCCTTCTGTATGGATGAATGGGCAGATGAAAACGGCAATGTCGCCCCCATTTCCTATGGCCCTTCTTTGGGTGGCTTATTCCTGCGTGAATTCTATCTCAGTTTCCGGGAGGATCTGCGTCCGCCCCTTTCCCAGATCCACTATTATACCAATGAAAATATCGGTCATTATTCCCAGCTCATCGATGAGACCGGTGACGGCGGTGCTGACCTGATCATTTCTGCAACCGGCTGGATCGGACATACTGCCTTTATCGACCCGGATACCAAGGCATTTAAGGCGGATACTTTGGAAGAATTCCTCACATTACCTGCCGGTTTTGTGGACAACCATCGTATGACCGTGATCCAGAATGCCACCGGCTACGGTTCCGGTGACCTTTACCACACACCCCGTTATTCCGTATCCATCGGCCCCCGGGATGTGATGAATGCCCGTGACCATTTGGAACGCCATGACCTGGGCTTCTGCGGCGGTTATAGCTCCTGGGAGCGGATGATCTCTCGTCTGCAACTGTACGGACCGGTCTGTAAGGAAGTACCTGCCTCTATTTATCAGCTGACGAAGGGTACGATCTATGTCAGCGAGGACATGGCACGACCCATTGCACCCAATGACTTGATTGCTTACTAAGGAGAAGAATGATGGCTTTATTTGAAGTAACCCTTAATGATAAGCGTGTCTATGAAGAGCAGTTACGGGATTTCCTGCCGGAAAAGATCATCGATGTTCATGCCCATGTGTGGCTGGATCATTTGAAAGTAAAAGATCCCAATGCACCAAAACGAACCGTCACCTGGACGCAGGTGGTGGCATTGGATGACTCCATTGAGGATTTGCAGGAAACCTATCGATTGTTGTTCCCCGGCAAGGATGTTTCTGCCTTGTTCTTTGCCAACGGCGAAGGTGACGGAAATAATAACTATGTTTCCGAAAGCTCCCGCAAAACCGGCTGGCCGGCACTGTATTTTTCCCATCCCTCCGAATCCGGCGAGGAAGTGGAGCGTCGAATCCGTGAAGGTGGATTTTTGGGTGTCAAATCCTATTTGAGCCTGAGCCCCAAATATATCCCCGGCCCGGAAGTGCGTATTTTTGACTTTTTCCCCAAGCATCAGTTGAAGGTTCTGGATAAAATGGGTGCCATTGTGATGCTCCATATCCCCAGAAACGGCCGACTGAAAGACCCGGTAAACCTGGCACAGATCGCAGAGATCAAAGAGGAATTTCCCAATATCCGCCTGATCGTTGCCCATATCGGCAGAGCCTATGTGGAATCGGATATTGGCAATGCCTTCGATACATTGGACAAGTACCCGGATCTGATGTACGATTTCTGCGCAAACTGCTGCGACATCGCCATCGAAACCTGCCTGCGTCATGCCGGTGCAAAGCATTTGATGTTTGGTTTGGATATGCCCATTTTGCGTCTGCGTACCCATCGTATTGAGGAAAACGGCACATATATCAATTTGGTGCCTCCCGGTATGTATGGGGATCTGGGCGGTGACCCCCACATGCGTGAGGTCAGTGCGGAAGAAGGGGAGAAGATCACCTTCTTTGCCTATGAAGAACTGCTTGCTTTCAAACGCGTGGCAGAAAAATTGAATTTAAGCCGTCAGGATGTGGAGGACATTATGTACAATAATGCCAAAAACCTCATCGACGGTGCAAGAAAGTCCATCTAGGGATGATGGAGACCCCGGCAAGTGTATTCTTGCCGGGGTTTTGAAATTTACTATGGAAAAATAGAAAATATGTGTTATACTATAAGGTGGAAAAGTTGAAAGGAGCGATCGCTATGGCAATTATTGATATTTATTCCGGTTTTTTGGGTGCCGGTAAAACCACCCTGATCAAGAAAATGATCCGGGAGGCATATTCCGGTCAAAAGCTGATGCTGATCGAAAACGAATTTGGTCAGATCGGTATTGACGGCGGATTTTTGCAGGATGCCGGTATCAACATTACAGAGATGAACTCCGGCTGTATCTGCTGTTCTCTGGTGGGCGATTTCGGTAAGGCATTACGGGAAGCTCTGGATACCTATGCTCCGGAGCGGATCATCATTGAACCTTCCGGCGTGGGTAAGCTGTCGGATGTGATCGCCGCCGTGGAAAAGGTGGAGGGTATCACCTTAGGCTATACCGTTGCTGTGGTGGATGCCACCAAGGTCAAGGTGTATATGAAAAACTTTGGCGAATTTTATAACAATCAGGTGGAAACTGCCTCTGCCATTATACTCTCCCGTACCGATGGCATTTCCGAGGAAAAACTCCACAATGCTATTTCTATGCTTCGTGAGCATAATGACCATGCTACTATTGTTACAACACCCTGGGAGCAGTTAAGCGGAGCCCAGCTTCTGGGGGCTATGGACGGTGGTGCATCCCTTGCGGCAGAACTGGAAAAATTGCAAAAAGAGGCACACCATCATCACCATCACCACGATCACGAGCATCATCACGATCATGAAGAAGGTCACTGCTGCTGCCATGATCACGACCATGACCATCATCATGAGCATCACCATCATCACGACCATGAAGATGGCCATTGCTGCTGCGGTCACGATCATCATGATCATCATGCCGACGAGGTATTTGCATCCTGGGGCGTGGAAACGGCAAAGTCCTTTGCTGTTGCGGATATTGAAAATGCATTGACCCAGCTGGATAGCGGCAAATATGGCATGATCCTGCGTGCAAAGGGCATTGTTGCCTGCAACGCAGGTGGATGGATTCATTTTGACTATGTACCCGGCGAACAGAATGTGCGGATGGGTAGTGCCGATGTGACCGGTAAGCTGTGTGTCATCGGAGCCCAGCTGAATCAGGCATCTGTTGCCGAATTGTTTGGAGTGTAAGATATGAGCCAAATTCCCGTATATGTATTTACCGGTTTTTTGGATTCCGGTAAGACAAAATTTATCCAGGAAACCCTGGAAGATCCCCGTTTCAATGCAGGGGAAAGAACCCTTGTGCTGCTGTTTGAGGAGGGAGAGGAGGAATACGATATTTCCACCTATCCCCATCAAAATGTGTACCTGGAGGTTTTGGATCAGGAAACTGTCACTGCGGCACAGCTGAAATCCCTGGCTAAGAAATACAAAGCCCAGCGTGTGGTTGCGGAGCTTAACGGCATGCAGCTTGTGGGGGATCTATACAGTCGATTCCCGGAAGGCTGGGTGGTTGCTCAGGAAGTGATGTTTGCCGATTCCACCACCATTATGGCTTTTAATGCCAATATGCGGAATTTGGTGATGGATAAGCTGATGGGTGGACAGATGGTTGTGTTTAACCGTTTGCAGCCCGGTGCGGATACCACACAGCTCCATAAACTGGTTCGTGCCGCCAATCGTCGTATGGATATTTTGTATGATTATCTGGATGGCACCACTGCATTTGACGATGTGGAAGATCCCTTGCCCTTTGATATTTCGGCAGATATTATCTGCGTAGAGGACGAGGACTATGCTCTTTGGTATCGGGATGTTACGGAAGAACCGGGAAAGTATGACGGCAAAACCGTTCGCTTTAAGGCGCAGGTTGCCATGCTCCGTCGGGAGAAAGAGAATATGTTTGCCCCCGGCAGATTTGTGATGACCTGCTGTGTCGATGACATCCAGTTCTGCGGAGTGCCTTGCCATTATGCAGGTGCCAAGAACCTGAAATCCCGTAGTTGGGTTCAGGTGACGGCAAAGATTACCGCGGAAAAGCATTATCTTTATCAGGGCGAGGTAGGCCCAGTCCTGACAGCCATTTCCGTAGAGGATACAACTGCTGCCCAGCAGGATGTTGCTACTTTTTGAATTGGAAACCATATAGAAATAAGAGGTTTTAACCGTGTTTTTTCAATGTAAGATGTGCGGCGGTGATTTGGAGATCACAGCCGGCAGTACCATTGCACAGTGTTCTTCCTGCGGTGTTCGGCAGACCATTCCGCTTTTGGACGACCACAAGAAAGCAGAGAGTTTTCGTCGTGCCAATCACCTTCGTGGAGATTGCGAATTTGATAAGGCGGCTATGGTCTATGAGGCCATCATATCGGATCATCCCCGGGAAGCGGAGGCCTACTGGGGACTGGTGCTGTGCAACTATGGCATAGAGTATGTGGATGATCCCACTACGGCAGAGAAGATCCCCACTTGTCATCGCACCTCCCATCAAAGCATCTATGACGACTTAGACTTTAAACGGGTGATGGAATGTGCCGATCCGGCTGCCGCGGTGCTGTATCAGCAGGAGGCGGCCACCATCGAGAAATTGCGGCAGGAGATCTTTGAGATTTCTGCGGCAGAAGAACCTTACGATGTATTTATCTGCTATAAGGAAACTGACCCGGAGGGGCAGCGTACCATCGACAGTGTTCTGGCGCAGGAACTGTATAAAGACCTGATAGATGCGGGGTATCGGGTATTTTTCTCCCGAATCTCTCTGGAAAAGAAACTGGGCTATGCTTATGAGCCCTACATATTTGCGGCCTTAAATTCTGCAAAGGTCATGCTTGTGATCGGCACAAAACAAGAAAATTTCCAGGCTGTATGGGTGAAAAATGAATGGAGTCGTTTCCTGAAACTGATGGATACCGACAGAAATAAGCATCTCATCCCTTGTTTCCGGGATATGGATCCATACGAAATGCCCCGGGAATTTATGTCCTTGCAGGCTCAGGATCTGGGGAAGATCGGTTCTCATCAGGATATTTTGTGGGGTATCCAAAAGCTCATTCCCAAAGAGGAAAAACCCCAGCCTGATCCGGAACCGGTACAGCCGGTTCAAATGCCGAAGAAAAAGCAGTCTTTGAAAATCGGAACCCTGATCCTGGCGTTCTTGCTGTTTTTCATGTCTGCATTGGCGGTCGTTTATACAGATCCTGATCTGGAGGAAAGACCTATGGAATTTCTCCGGGAAAGTATCGTCCATTTGGCCACATTGTTCCTGGCGGTCCCCGTCAATATGCTGGCAGCAGGTTTTGTGTTGCGTAAAAAATGTAATATGATCGATGCAAAGGCAATCTGTGTTTCCAACATTATTCTCAGTGTTTTGTTAGTCATCATTGCCTTCATCGGAATGGAAGATCTGTTTGTATATTTGGGAGGCAACGAAAGTGGGTTATTTCTGATCCTTTCGGTGGTCATTTATTACTTAATTTACAGATTCTCCAAAAAAATGTTTTATCGTTTTCTCAAGCTTCCCCTGAATCCTCAGGAATGAACCAAATTTCCCTCCCGGGCATACATTGTCCCGGGAGGGTTTTTATTATGAAATATTGCTTTATTACCTTCCGTACTGTCACACCCGCACAACGGGGGGAGAAGATCCTGCGACAGTCGGCAGTGGAATGTATGATACAACGAACACCCCGATGGATGGAAGAACAGGGCTGCGGTTACAGTCTGCGACTTTCCCGGCAGGATGCCATGACTGCCGCATCTATATTGCTGGAAAATGGGATAACCTACCGCAAGATCTACCTGCAACGGGAAAACGGCACTTATGAGGAAATGCAGATATGATCTATCTGGATAACGGTGCCACATCCTTTCATAAACCGAAGGAAGTGGCAGATGCAGTGAATTGGGCATTTCGTCATTGTGCAAACCCCGGCAGAGGCGGTCACAAACCTGCCATGCTTGCAGGAAAGGTTTTGTATAAATGCCGGGAATTGGCAGGAGAAATGTTTGAATGTATGCCGGAGCAGGTTGTATTCACATCCAATTGTACCCATGGACTCAATATTGCAATCCACTCAATTGTAAAGCCTGGTTCCAAGGTGGTCATTTCCGGTTTTGAGCATAACGCCGTCACCCGACCCCTTCATGCCCGTGGGGTGGAAACGGTGATCGCCGGCAGAAAGCTGTTTGATCGGGAGAATACCCTGAGCCGGTTTGAAGATGCCATCCGGAAAGGGGCAGATTGTGTGATCGTGACCCATGTTTCCAATGTGTTTGGGTATATTTTGCCGGTGGATGAGATCGCCATGCTGTGTAATATGTACGCAGTACCCCTGATCGTGGATGCGGCACAGTCCGCAGGCACATTGCCGGTAAGCCTGAAAAAATGGAATGCAGATTTTATTGCCATGCCCGGTCATA
>JAZRRA010000006.1:0-5201 GCA_045650305.1 Faecousia sp. | reverse complement strand
ATCCTTCGGCGAAACCGAAGGACTGAAAGCACGGCTGGAGGCAGTCAACCGCAGGATCTATCGTCTTGAAGATCATTATCGGGCTTTGGAATTAGCCCGGGAATTGCTGTATCAGGCTTCTTCCTCCTTACAGCGTCGTTTCGCCCCCCGGATCAGCAAGCGAACCCAGGAGATCTTCTCCCAACTGACAAACGGTCGGTATCGGCGGATCTCTTTAAGCGACGATCTAAGTATTCATGCCTCGGCGGAAAATGAGGACACCTTGCGTGTTGCGGATTTCCGTTCCGACGGCACTGTGGATCAGCTTTATTTGTCCCTGAGATTGGCTGTTTCCGGCGAGATCACCCCGGATGCACCCCTGATTTTGGACGATGCCCTGATCCGCTTTGACGATGACCGCCTGAAGGCCGCATTGGAACTTCTGCAAAAGGAATCGGAAGAAAAGCAAGTGATCCTTTTCACCTGCCAGGGCAGAGAAAAGAATTTACTGGGATAAAAACAAATTTACCCCACAAACTTTTCCTGATTGTAGGGGAGGATCTTGACCCTCCCCTACAATGTGTTATTTCGTAATCGTAAGATAAACATAAATGTAATTTGGAGTGAACTGTTATGAAACCTATTGAAACTTCCCATGCACCGGCGGCTATTGGGCCGTACAGTCAGGGCATGGATATTGGTAATTTGGTATTTACCTCCGGCCAGATCCCCGTGAGTCCCATTGACGGCTCCATCCCCGAGGGTATCGAAGCACAAGCCAAACAAAGCTGTGAAAATGTGGGTGCTGTTTTGGCTGCAGCAGGTTCGGATTTTTCAAAAGTTGTAAAAACCACCTGTTTTTTGGCGGATATGGCGGATTTTGCCCTCTTCAACGCCGTCTATGAGCGGTACTTTGTATCCAAACCTGCCCGTAGCTGTGTGGCAGCAAAGGCCCTTCCCAAAGGCGTTCTGTGCGAAATTGAAGCCATCGCTGTAAAATAATTCCAACTAATTGCGAAATCATGGTTTTTCGAGGATAAAAACTGTTTTTTCTCAGGAATAAGGTTGCAGATTCCCCAATAGTATGGTATTATCTTTAAAAAGTTTGGAGTGTGAGCCTATGGAATTTTTACTTACGAAGCTAACTGTCATTCGGGAGGTTACCTACCTTTCCATCATTCTTCGAATCTTTATGGCAGCCTTTCTCGGTGGCTTGATGGGTCTGGAACGAGGTCTGAAAAACCGTGCCGCCGGTTTGCGTACATATATGCTGGTTTGCATCGGTTCTTGCCTGATCATGCTGACAAACCAATTCATATTCCAGGTCTATACCGTCGGTGATCCCGTTCGTATGGGCGCTCAGGTCATCAGTGGCATTGGTTTTTTGGGTGCAGGTACGATCATCGTCACCCGTCGTCACCAAATCAAGGGTTTGACCACTGCCGCCGGCCTTTGGACTTCCGCAGGTATTGGTCTTTCTCTGGGTATCGGTTTCTATGAAGGTGCTGTTTTAGGCGGCATTACCGTCCTGATTGTGATGACATTGATGCAGTACATGGACAACAGAATGCGGAACAAAACAAGATCCTTCGAGATCTATGTGGAGCTTTCCAACGAAACCAGTCTTGGTGAACTGCTGCGGCACATTCGGGAAATGGATATTGACATTCACGAAGTGCAAAAGCAGACCGGTGCTGATGTGGATGCTAAGGTCCGTGGCTACACCGCTACCCTCTACACCAAAAAGCGTACCCCCCATCAGGATATTCTGGTAAAGCTTTTGGCAATCAACGGTGTGATTTACGCTGAAACCCTTTAATCAGAGGTTACTTAAAATCAGGCTGTTTTGAAACAGCCGGATTTCTGTTTTATGAGCAGTTGCAAAATGAAAACCAGTTTGATATAATAGGAAAAATGCCGTTTTGGAGGTAGCACTATGAATATTATCATTGCCGGTGGCGGTAAAGTGGGACAAACCCTTGTGCGTCAGCTTTCTGCAGAGGGTCACGATCTGACCATCATTGACCGGGATAAGCAGGTTTTGGAAAAGACTGTGGATCGCTATGATGCCATGGTCGTTTCAGGAAACTGTGCCTCCAAGGAAGTATTGTTAAGTGCAGGCATTGAAGAAGCCGATCTTCTCATCGCCGCCACCGCTATGGACGAAGTGAATCTGCTTTGTTGTATGACCGCCCATGGCCTGAATAAAAATTTACATACCATTGCCCGTATCCGCACCCCGGAATACGCCGATCAGATCCTGACCATGCGTGACATTTTCCCCCTTTCCATGACGGTTAATCCGGAAATGCAGGCAGCACTGGAAATTGAGCGTCTTTTGAAATTCCCCGGTTTCCTCCGTCGGGAATCCTTTGCCAACGATCAGGCGCAGATCGTTGAACTGCGTATTGACAGTGCCAGCAAGCTGTGTAACCTGCCCCTGAGTGATTTGGGTACAGTTGTGAAATGCCGCGTGCTGGTCTGTGCCGTTCTGCGAGCCGGTCACGCCGTAGCGCCCACCGGCAACTTTGTATTAAAGGAAGGTGACCGCATCTTCGTCACCGCACCCACGGCAAACCTTGCAATTTTGCTGAAAAGTCTGGGTATTGTTACCCGGAAAGTCCGGGATGTTCTGATTTGCGGCGGCGGTCGAGTCAGCTATTACTTAGCCTCTTTCTTAGAGGACGAAAATATGGCGGTGAAAATTTTGGAAAAAGACTACGCCCGTTGCGTCAGTCTTGCCTCCCAATTTGAATATGCCACCGTGATCCACGGCGATTGCAGTTCTCAAGCCATGCTGGACAGCCAGGGACTTGAAAATATGGATGCCGTTGTGACCCTGACCGGTCTGGATGAAACCAATATGGTGGTTTCTCTTTATGCCGGCAGTCGGGGTGTGGGACAGATCATCACCAAATTGGGTCGTACAGAAAATAGCAAACTGGCAGATACTATGGCTTTGGGCAGTACCATCTCCCCCAAGGAGCTGTGCTGTAACTCCATTGTCCGCTATGTCCGTGCTATGCAAAATCAAACCGGTGCGGCAGTTTCTCTGCACACCATTGCCGACGGTCAGGTTGAAGCGGTGGAATTTCTCCTTGACGAATCCACCAAACATTGTGGAAAACCTTTGAAGGAGCTGAAACTCCGTCCCAATGTGCTGATCGCATCCATCACCCATGGTGCAGACACCCAGATCCCCAACGGTAATTCCTGCTTTCATCCCGGCGATTCTGTGGTGGTAGTCACCGCAGGACGGGGAATCTTGCAGGGAATCAACGACATTTTTGCTTGAGGCATATTATGAACTATAAAATGATGGGGCGTTTTACTGCCCAAATTATTGCAATTGAAATCGTCTTTCTCTTGCCTGCACTGATCATCAGTGCTTTTGCCAAAGAGTGGAGTGCGGTAATGGGGTTTGCCTATACGCTGGCAATTATGGCCGGTCTTGCAGGCATCTTATTCCTGATCTGCCGCAAATCCGGTCGACTTTTCGGAGCAAGAGAAGGTCTTGTGTGCGTTGGCAGCAGTTGGATCGTATTGAGTATTTTAGGCTGTTTACCCTTTTTCCTCTCCGGCCACATTCCCAACTTCGTCGATGCCCTTTTCGAAACGGTTTCCGGTTTCACCACCACCGGTGCATCCATTCTGTCCGATGTGGAAAGTCTGCCCAAAGGCCTTCTTTACTGGCGTAGCTTTACCCACTGGGTAGGTGGCATGGGTGTTCTGGTATTCCTGCTGGCCATCTCCACCGGCAGTGAGCGGGGCAAAGGCTTCACCATGCACCTGATGCGGGCAGAAAGCCCCGGACCAGATGTGGGCAAATTAGTACCCAAAATGAAGCAGACCGCCACCATCCTCTACACCATTTATGTGGTTCTGACCGCTCTGAATGTGGTATTTCTGGTATTGGGAAAAATGCCGCTTCTTGATGCGGTATGTACCGCCTTCGGCACTGCCGGTACCGGTGGTTTTGGTATCAAAAATGACTCCATGGCAGGTTACAGCGACTATATCCAAGTGGTCACCGCTGTTTTCATGTTTCTGTTCGGCGTCAATTTCAGTTGCTATTATTTGCTGCTTTTAAAACAGTTTCGGGGTGTTTTCAAAGACGAAGAATTACGGCTGTATATCGGCATCGCGGTTTCTGCTGTCATTTTAATTGCTTTGAACATTTATAGTATATACGAAAATGTTTGGGATACCATCCGCCACTCCATGTTCCAGGTCAGTTCCATTATGACTACCACGGGCTTCTCTACCGCGGATTTTGATCAGTGGCCCGCCTTCTCCAAAGCTATTCTTCTGATGCTGATGGTGGTCGGTGCCAGTGCCGGCTCCACCGGCGGCGGTATTAAAGTTGCCCGTGTGCTTCTGATTTTTAAAAGTTTGCGGCGAAACATTCGAAAAATCGTAAATCCCCAAAAGGTCATGGTGGTACGGAACAACCGCCGTGTCGTGGATGAGACGGTGCTGGACAATACCAACGCCTATCTTTCCGCCTATATGATCATCCTGATCGTAGTCTATTTGGTCATTTCTTTAGATGGTTTTTCCGTGGGTACGAATCTTTCCGCCGTTTTGGCTTGTTTCAACAACATCGGTCCCGGTTTGGAAGCCGTAGGTCCTATGTGCAATTTCAGTATTTTCAGCAATCTTTCCAAAATCATTCTTTCCCTTGCCATGCTGGCAGGCAGATTGGAAATTTTCCCCATTTTGGTTCTGCTGTCCAGAAGCACATGGAAAGGGCGATAAGAACTTCTTTTTGACACTCAAAAAAATCAGGATACCTGACGGTATCCTGATTTTTTGTATTACATCTTTTCCAGAGCCAGAGTTCTGGTAGTCAGATCGCATACCTCAGAGGGTCCGAAGTACTGGATAGCACCGGGATAGGTGAAGCAGGTTTCGACAGCCCAGGTCTCACGGTTCTCAGCGAAGAACTTGAAGGGTGCGCCGTCCAGCTCAACCAGAGCCTTACGGATAACGGGCTTGTCAGCGCCGTGTCTTCTCTCAATGTTCATCATCTTGGTGATGGGCATACCGCCGGCAATCCACTCCTCAGCAGGCTTAGACAGGTTGGAGATCTTGGACAGATAGCCGGTATAACCGTACTGGATCAGCATGAAGGCATTGTAGCCCAGGGAGTAGCAGTAGTCAGCATCGAAGTTGGAGGGGAATGCGCAGCGGCCTTCGTAGCCGAGGAAGTGATGCAGGGG
>JAZRRA010000005.1:0-13786 GCA_045650305.1 Faecousia sp. | reverse complement strand
CTCGGTCTCAACGCCCCATTCCTTGGCGATGCGGATCAGCTTCTCAGGGTCTTTCACCTGATAGTTGCCGCCCTCGCGGGTCTGGTGCAAAGTGTGCATGATCTCACGGCCGTGGTCGGAGTGCGTTGCAGAGCCGCCGGCGGTGAAGATCAGATAGTTTCGGGCGACGATGCCATGCACGTCACAGCCGCAGATGCCACGGGGTGCCTTGGGGGTAACACGGCAGGGGCCCATGGAGCAGATTCGGCAGCAGGTACCTGCTTCGCCGAAACCGCAGTGAGGAGTCTGATTCTTGGCACGCTGCTGCCAAGTGTCAGCGCCGACCTTGCTGGCGTTTTCCAGCAGAGAGTTGGTAGCCGCTTCCATCTCCTCAACGGTGGTAGTAAATGCCCAATCCTTCAATGTGAGTTCCTCCTAAATTAGATTTGATTTCCTGCACCGCAAGGCACAGGGATACATAGTACTTCATCCTGTATTGTACTGCTTTTCCCCCCGAAAGTCAATGGTTGTTTGCTTCCAATTCGACGATTTTTTATATCCCCCCGTGGGGGATATTTGGAAGAATTGATATTTCCGGACATTTAACGGAATTTTGCCCCACAAACGCACCCGGTATCGTATACCCGTGTCATCCTGAGCGACCGAAAGGGCGTCGAGGGATCTTTTTTCTCCTCCCCAAAAAGGGGGGGAGGCAAAACGCTTCCCCTCTTTTAATAATCTTCATAACCCTAATTACTCTATGTTTAAGACAAAGACTCATAATGCTTATATAATCATGAAGATTTATAAAGAGTCTTATATAAAGAAAAAGAGTCATAATGATTCTATTAAGAATCGTTATGACTCAAGAAGATTGCTGAAATATTGAAATTGTAAATGATTTGTGGTATAATTTTATAAAATCAAACTACTGCAAGGTGGTGTTGTAATGAGTTATATAATTCGCGGATTAACATTTTTACTGATACCGATTATTGTAAGCGGCGTTCTTGGATTTTTAAGGCAACCTAAACAAGCAGAGGATGGCAAGGTTTATTTGCCTAAATTTTTAGCGATATTAGGAGCTATTGCTTCTGCTATTTTCCTAATCCCTGCCATTATTACTGCTTTTTCAGACGAGCCATTGTGGGTACCTATTCTCTTTCTCTTGTTATCATCGCTCGGTGCAACCTTAATTATTGCTTTTGTGAATTGCAGAATTACTTACGACCAAGACGGCTTTATTCACAAGAGTTTTTTCGGCATAAAAAGAAGATTCACTTATGAGCAAGTCACTGCAATCAAAGAAAATATGCATGAGAAATTTCTTTATGTAGGCAAGAGAAGACTAATGGTTGACGAATTCTCAATAGGTGGTGATGACTTCATTAAACTTGTTAAGAAAAAATATCGGACCATGCACGACGGGAAAAGCCTTCCTAAAATATATAAAACAAAGCACGACATATTTAACGGGAATGTTCAGGATGCAGGCGGCTTTTTATTTGCTTATATTTTAGTAGGTGTTATTGCTGTCGGTTTTTTAATCTTTGCGGTTTATTCCACTTATGCACCAAGCACACCGAATAACACAATAGAACAAACAATCAGTTTTGTATCCTGTGAGAAAAGCGAAGAAGAAATTATCCTAACTTCTTCAGATAATCAAATATTTAAAATTCGTTTTATTGACGAACAGTTTAAAGCAAAGGATATACAGACTCTTTGCGACGGCAAAACAGTTGTAACCACATATTCTACCGAGGTTACTCCGAAATATGAAGAAAGTTATTATTCGTTAAAAGCAGTTAAATACAATGATGATTACTTTTTAAGCTTTGATGAAACAAATAGGTTACATAGACAAGAATATACATTGCTTGTTATTATTGCAGCGGTTATGTGTCTTGCTTGGGGTGCACTTGTTGCTTTTTCTATCATAATTGGTAGAAATCCCAAAAGATTTAGCAAGCGAGTTATACGACTGTTTTTTAAAGATGGATATGTAAAATATTAATTTGCACCAAGTTTGCACCAAGATAGATTTTAAGGCAAAAAGAAAACCCCGAAAACCGTGATGGTTTCGGGGTTTTTGAATACTCTGTAAGATAAGTGATTATCTCTTGGAGAACTGAGGAGCACGACGAGCAGCCTTCAAGCCGTACTTCTTTCTTTCCTTCATTCTGGGGTCACGAGTCAGGAAGCCGGCAGCCTTCAGGGTTGCACGGTACTCAGCGTTGATGCCCAGCAGAGCACGGGCAACACCGTGACGGATAGCGCCAGCCTGGCCGGAAACACCGCCGCCAGCAACGGTAACAACGATGTCTACCTTGCCCAGCATATCGGTGGTGATCAGGGGCTGACGAACGATCAGCTTCAGGGTCTCCAGACCGAAATAGTCGTCCATATCGCGGCCATTGATGATGATGGAACCGGTGCCGTTCTCGTAAACGCGAACACGGGCAACGGAGGACTTACGGCGGCCGGTGCCGTAGCTATACTTTCTTTTGCTTTCGTACATAATCGTCTACCTCCAATTAGTCCAGGGTCCAAGCTTCGGGCTTCTGGGCAGCATGAGGATGCTCAGCACCCTTATACAGATGCACACGGCCCATGCAGTTACGGCCCAGGGTGTTCTTGGGCAGCATGCCCTTAACAGCCAGTTCCATAGCATAGTCGGAGCGGTTTTCCATCATGACGCGAGCCTTGGTTTCCTTTAGACCGCCGATCCAGCCGGATACACGGTAGTAGGACTTCTGATCCAGCTTCTTGCCGGTCAGGATAGCCTTGTCGGTGTTGATAACGATGACGCAATCGCCGCAGTCAACGTTGGGGGTGAAATCGACCTTGTGCTTGCCACGCAGCAGGTTGGCGACGGTCACAGCGGTGCGGCCCAGGGGCTTACCGGCGGCGTCAACAACGTACCACTTACGCACTACGGTCTCGTTCTTAGCCAGAGTAGTGGACATTATGATTTCCTCCAATTTAGGTTAAAATATTTTGACTTTTTCAGGCGCAGGGAGTACAATAACTCCATGACGCTTGAATGTTATACCATATCCTTATTTCAATGTCAACCGATTTTTGAACATTTTTTATGGAATCCGAAGTAAACTCCGTTTATCTCCGTTTTTCTCCCCTATTCTCCCGTATGCTCACTTTCTATTTTGGAGGTTTTTCCGATATGCAGAAACTGATCGGCCTTGTTCGTCGCTGTGTGGAGGACTATCGCATGATCGCTCCCGGCGACCGCATCGGTGTTGGTGTTTCCGGCGGCAAGGATTCTCTGGCACTTTTGGTATTCCTTGCGGAATTAAAAAAATATTTTCCTGCCCCTTTTTATCTGGAGGCTATCACCATCGATATGGGACTTAACATGGATTACAGCGGCATTGCGGCTCTGTGCAAGGAGCTGGATGTTCCGTTCACCCTGGTCAAGACCGAGATCGGCCCCATCATTTTCGACCATCGCAAGGAAAAGAATCCTTGCTCCATGTGTGCCAAAATGCGGCGTGGTGCTTTGAATCAGACGCTCCTTGACAGAAATTTCAACAAACTGGCTTTGGGACATCACTACGACGACGCAGTAGAAACCTTCCTCATGTCCTTGCTGTTTGAAGGAAGGATCAGCTGTTTCCAACCGGTGACGGATCTGGACAGAACCGGCATCATCCAAATTCGCCCCATGCTGTACATCCATGAAAAAACAGTTGACAGCTTTGCGGTGCGAAAAAATCTGCCCGTACTGGAAAACCGCTGTCCCGTAGACAAGACCACCAAACGAACAGAGATCAAAAATCTGATTTTCCACCTTTCCGCCACCTATCCCGACTTAAAAGAGCGGATCTTCGGTGCTATGCAGCGATTCCCTCTGCCGGAATGGGAACCTCAGGGACGGTATAAACGCCCCAAAGAACAGGAATGAACCTTCTGCATTGCAGGGATCGTTTGTACGGTAAATTTGTATTTACATATCACCAAGGAGTGTTTTTATGAAATTTTTAATGTTTGCGGATCTTCACTATGCCCCCGGTGTGTTTTACGGCTCCAATCTGGAAACCCCCAAAATGTTCCTGCGTCGGGCCCAGGAGGAAAATTGCGATTTTATCCTCCATGCCGGTGATCTGTGCCACGGCCCGTCCCGTGTGCCGGAACTTATGGAAATTTTCGACAACTCCCCGATCCCCGTCTATCACTGCCTGGGCAACCACGATACCGACGGTACTCCCTTTGAAGAAACCCTCCGTCTTTACCACATGCCCGGTGGCTATTATCATTTTGACATCTGCAATCACCGCTTTTTGGTATTAGACCCCAACCACTGCTATGTGGACGGAGAATATGTCCATTACGATATGGGTAACTATTTCCAGTGGCCGGGCAACCGGGACTATACCCCTCCCGAGCAAATTGCATGGCTGGAGAAAACCATTGACGAATCCCCCTACCCCTGCATTTTGGTAAGCCACGACAGCTACGAACGGGAGATGATCAGCTCCCGCGATTTTAAGAAGGTGCAGGAGATCATCCGCCGTGCCAACGAAAAATCCCCCCACAAGGTGCTGATGGTCATGAACGGTCACCATCACCGTGACTTCATCCGTATTTTGGATAATGTGATTCACTGGGATGTAAACTCCGTAACCTACGACTGGGTAGGCGAGCCGGAACATCAGGGATTGTATCCCCAGGAGCTGTACGACGAATTCTCCTGCATGAAGTACATCGTACCTTATACCGATCCCCTTTACGCCATCGTCACCATTGAAGGCACCCAAATCACCATCGAAGGCACTCGCTCCACCATGCTAAACGGTGTAAACCGCGACACCATCGGTGCAAAACTCTGCGATGCCGCCGGCCGTTCCGTCACCCCCTGCATCCAGTCCATGAAGGTCCAACTGCTGTAAATACGGTTTGTGCGGTAGCAGGATTGCATTTTTTACATTTTATCGTATAATAATAGGAAATTTTGCTCAGGAGATACATATATGCTTTCCAATGAAATCAAGCAAAGCTTTTTAGCCATTCTTTCGGAAGAACTGGTGGCCGCCATGGGTTGTACCGAACCCATCGCCTTAGCATACGCCGCCGCCCGCGGTCGTGAGGTTCTGGGTGCAACGCCGGAAAAGATCTTAGCCCGTTGCAGCGGAAACATCATCAAAAATGTCCGCTGTGTCCGCATCCCCAATTCCAAAGGCATGACCGGCATCGAGGCCGCTTGTGCCTTAGGTGCGATCGGCGGTGACCCCAGCCGCATGATGGAGGTTTTAGAAGGCGTCACACCGGAGAGTTTAAACGATACTGTCCGTTTCCTTTCGGAAAAGCGTTGCCATGTGGAATATCTGGAATCCCCCATCCCTCTGCATTTTATCATTGAGCTTTCCTGCGGCAAACAACTGGTTTCCGTGGAAGTGGTCCATCACCACACAAACATTTCCTCCATCCGCAAAAACGGTATCGTGATCTACGAAAACCGGGATTTTGGCGAAGCTATCCAGCCTGCGGAACGAAGCCATCTGAGCATTGAAAACATTTACGCCTTTGCAAACGAAGTGGAGATCAACGAGATCCTCCCCTTCACCCAGCGGCAAATTCAGTGCAATATGGCCATTTCGGAACGAGGCATGGCAGGCGACTACGGTCTGGGTATCGGCAAAGCCATTTTATCCGCCTATCCCCCATGCACCATCACCAAAGCCAAGGCCTACACCGCCGCCGCTTCGGAGGCTCGTATGGACGGTTGCGATATGCCCGTTATCATCACCTCCGGCAGTGGTAACCAGGGTATTGCATCCACCGTTCCGGTGATCGTCTATGCTAAGGAATTGGGAATTGCAGACGATAAACTATATCGTTGTCTTGTCTTTTCCAGCCTGCTGACCGTGTTCCAAAAGGAATATTTAGGAAAACTGTCCGCTTTCTGCGGTGCGGTTTCCGCCTCTTGTGCTGCCGGTGCCGCCATCACCTATATGATGGGTGGTACGGTTCAGCAAATCAAAGATACCATTGACAACACCCTGGCAGATATTCCCGGCATTATCTGCGACGGTGCAAAAGCCTCCTGTGCCGCAAAGATCGCATCCGCACTGGACGCTGCCCTGCTTGCCCACCATTTGGCTATGGAAGGTAAAGTTTATGAGGCCAATTCCGGCATCCTGCAGGATAACGCCGACCGAACCATCAGCTCCGTCGGCTATATCGGCAAGGTAGGCATGAAGCAAACCGACGCCGAGATCGTCAAAATGATGATCGGCAAATAATGATCCCAACCTTGACTTTACCCGATAACATTATATAATAGGTCTTGGGTAAATCCCAAAAATTAGGAGGTTAGATTATGAGAAAACTTTTGGCATTACTGATGGTTCTTTGCATGCTGTTTTCTGTTGCAACGGTTTTTGCCGGTTGTGAAGACGGTGGCAAGAAAAAGTCCTCTTCGTCCAAAAATGATGATGACGAAGATGAGGATGAGGACGACGAAGAAGAAAACGACGACGAAAACAAAGACGACGAGAACAAAGACGACGAAAATAAAGACGAAGGTAACGGCGACGACGAAGGCAACGGCGAGGAAACTCCCAACGACACCGAGCCTGAGGCAACCGAACCCACTGCACCCGCTGCTACCGAAGATCCCAAAAATCAGTATCAGGATGCAGATGCCTTTGATCGTTTGGAATCCGATTACGAGAAGCATTTGAATATTAAATACGGTTTGGATGCCACCTACATTGAGGATCTGACCGCTGATTTCATCGTCAATGCCGGCACGATGAACCATTATTCTCTGGATAGTATTATTGAAGCAATGCAAGATCCCGATGTCATGGAATACTATTTGGAAAACGAATTTTACTACGATGACTATCTGGGCAGTAACATCCATGCCGATATTACCGAATTTTCCTATTTCGAAGTGGATGAAGAAACCGCAGATGCCATCCTTGCTGCTATCATCGAAGATTATGACTACTACGGCTTTGATGCAAGCGATGCAGATGCGTTGGTAGGCATTGATTGTGACTATATCTTGTCCGGTGATGATGACAGCTGGAACGAAGAAAGCTATTCCATCTATGCCCTTCTTTATAATAACGAGTGGCTGTTCTTCACCTATAACGCCGGCACATGGGAAGATGGTGAAGAATACTCATATGCATACTTTGAATTGGACTATTTCCTTTTTGATTTCTACTATATTATGAAAGATATGTAATCTTTACTTATGACCCCCTCCGGGTATCCCGGAGGGGTTGCCTTTTCGCTGCTTTTGCTGTATGATAGGAAAAGCATTTTGGAGGGAAGATACCATGAAGATAAAATCCAATTATCAACGAACAAAACTGGCATGCTATCTGTCATTTTTTACCATGTCCAGCATATTTTGTGTGCCGCCGTTGCTGTTTGTGACCCTGAATCGGATGTACGGCATCAGCTATACCCTTTTAGGCACTTTGGTGCTAACAAATTTCTGCACCCAGCTGGGCGTGGATCTGCTGTTTACCTTGTTTGCCAAACGCTTCCCGGTAAAAAAGATTCTGCCTATTATGCCCATAATCACCTGTTTGGGTCTGTTTTTATACGCCCTGATCCCCCATTTTTTTCCGGGAATCGCCTACGGCGGTCTGCTCTTGGGAACAGTGGTGTTTTCCGTCTCTGCCGGTCTTTCTGAAGTGCTACTCAGTCCCACCATAGCCGCTATTCCCTCAGAAAATCCCCAGCGGGACATGAGCCTGCTCCATTCCCTATACGCCTTTGGCGTTTTTTCCATGGTCATCATCAGCACTGTATTTTTCCGGTTTTTCGGCACAGAAAACTGGATGTGGCTGATCCTGCTGCTGGCTTGTCTGCCCCTGATTCCTGCAATTCTGTTTATGACCTCCCCCATCCCAAATATGCAGTCCGTTGAAGAAACGGTGCATATCAAAGCTCCCAAAGGCCGCTATATTGGCTTAGCACTGTGTGCCTTGTGCATTTTCTTCGGAAGCTGTGCTGAAAACGCTATGACCAACTGGGTTTCCGGTTACATGGAAAAGGCTCTGCATATTGATAAGATATGGGGCGATATTTTCGGAGTGGCCACATTTGCCATTTTTCTGGGATTGGCTCGAATCGGCTATGCCAAATACGGAAAAAACATCAGCAAGGTCCTTCTTGTCGGTATGATCGGCAGTGCCATCTGCTATTTGGTGGCCGGTTTGACTACCCATGTTGTGGCAGCATTTTTAGCCTGCATCCTGACGGGCTTATTTACTTCCATGCTTTGGCCCGGAACACTGATCCTGATGGAGGAAAGAATCCCCGGTGTCGGCGTTGCCGCCTATGCCCTGATGGCCGCCGCAGGTGACAGCGGTGCTTCTGTCGCACCCCAGCTTTTGGGTATCGTCACCGATGCCGTGGCAGCAACCCCCTGGGCCATAGCCAGCGGAAATCCGGAGCAAATGGGCTTAAAGGCCGGTATGTTGGTCAGTGCCATTTTCCCCTTGCTGGGTATTGTAGTGGTAACCATCACATTGCACCATTTCAAAACCCATTCCCGGAAAAATATCGAAACGCAAATTGACATTTCCACGGAAGTTTGATAGAATACTTTGGAACACAACATGCGGGCGTGGTGGAATTGGCAGACACGTTGGGGAGCGAGGGAAGCGCCGCCAGTGGCGGGAGGAGCGACCCGAGCGAGTGGCCGCGGTCGATAAAATCGAGGAAAAGCGTGAGCCCGAAGATTTTATCGGGGCACCGCAACAGGACGAACAACCGGAAAAGTAAATATATGCGGGCGTGGTGGAATTGGCAGACACGTTGGATTTAGGTTCCAATGGACTTCCGTGCAGGTTCAAGTCCTGTCGCCCGTACCAAATAACAAGGGGGTAGCGACGCTACCCCCTTGTTATTTGGTCTAAGGAAAAACAGGCCTTGACCCCATCTAAATGCAACAGCCCGGTGGACTGTTGCCGGCGACGGCCCGACGGAGCCGAACTTTTATTTTGCTCCTTCAAGGAGTAAAATGTAAATCAAGTCCTGTCGCCCGTACCAGAAAAAGTCCAACACCATTGGGTGTTGGACTTTTTCAACGAAATAAATCCCTTGCGGGATTTGTGAAATACGCTTCGCGTGTGAAATATTGCTTCGCAATGTGAAATGTGCTGCGGCACATAGGGATTTATTTCATTTCACTTGATGCGTCAGCATCAAATTTCACAATGACCGCAGGTCATTATTGCACCGTGGCACAGCCACGATTTCACGAAAACAAGCACTGCGGATTTTATTATGCAAACAAGTCCCTTCCGGTGTGCCACACAAGGACGGTTACTTTGATAGAGTAAACGTCCTCATCTTTTTGACCGAAAATGCTTAATTCCGGTGAGTTCGACGGACTATCCTATTTCACTGTTTGAAAAACAGACACTTTCGTGATAAAATACCACTAAAGGAGGGATTCCTATGAAGTTTTGCGTTGAGAATGATCTAAGTTTGTTTGCGTTCCACGATTCTGCTTTTTCTTTTGTCAGTTTCGATGGAAAGGACTTGGTCATTTCTGCTTCGATGGTAAACATCCACAAGGATACCCCCCAGAATCCTTCCGCCTATGATATGGAAATTGCTTCTGCACAGATCACTTTCAAGAATTTTATTTCAGCCACTTATGAACCGGGAAGAACTTGGAAAACTGGAGAGGATGGGAAATCGTATCCTATTGGTCCTCGCGTGGTGTTTAGTGGCCAGGACGGAATCAGCCGAATCTTGGAAGAATTGTGTAACGAGATTACGGTTTATCATTTTGAGAAAGAAGGTCGCGGTTATTCTATTGATGGCTGTGGTATCGAACCCTACTTTACAATGGAATTTGATTTTGATAGTGTTGTTGTCTGTTGGGACGAATACAAAAAGAAAGCATGGTACGAACTGCATCGGCAATATCGGTATGATGCTGTATTACACACCCCAACCGGCAGCGAAACAGTACAATTGAATGTTAGTTGCCACGAAGAACCGGTATATTACAAGGGAAATCTTGAGCAACCTCCAACAGTTAATGTTGGCTGCAAATATGATGGCAAGGAATACTGGGGACACGGCTGCAATCATTTATGGATCGATGCATTTGCGGATTTGCAAAGACAGCTTCCGGACGGCGTTTTGTTGAAGTGCTGTTTGACTTGCAAGCACGGCAATCTGTGTCCCGTTGGCAATAATGTTAATGAAGTGTTTTGCACAAAGGATGTTTTGATTACGCAAAAGAGCGACTTGTATTTCTATACCGAGGACGATAAAGAACGAGAAAAACGGTCAAGGCAGTATTGCAGCTTGTGTGAAAATTATCAACCTCAAACAGATAATTTCTATACATACAATGACTATTTGTGCTTCCTGCAAAAGGGTTGAACCCCTGCCGCAAAGAAAAAGGATTACTATGAGGAAACCGGCCCGGAAGTGATCGCCGCCGCAGCTACCGTCATCAATACTTATGTGGGAAAGGCACTTCCACTTCCTCCGTTGCCGGTTACGGTGAATGCTTGGAAGATGGCAGTAACTGGATGCAATATCAATACGGAGAATGAAAGCCCCTTTCTTGATCATACAATAGATACTGTATCAAGCAAGTGACAAAATTGGGAAAATATGATATACTTTTCCTATGAAAAAGATGCGGGAGATAACTGTATGAAAAAATTTGTCTTTGTGACCTTTGTTGCCATCGTTGCTATATCATTGAGTGCTTGTCATGCCAAACAAGTCATAACCCCCACCCAATCCCCTCCTCAACCCACAGAAACCCTTTTCCCGCAGGAGTTTACAGAAGAACCCACCGAGCATGTAGAGCCTACTGTCCCGGAATCCAGTGACTACTATATCCCCGGAATCTCCACGGAGGACATGATCACCTACTTTAACGAAGTGGTGCTGAACATGGAGTACACCGACGGCACCGGCGACAGCACCTTGGTACAAAAATGGCTCACGCCCATCTATTACATCACAGACGGTGATCCCACCGATGAGGACATCGCCGTGCTGGAAAATCTATTCGAAGAACTGAACCAAATCCCGGGCTTTCCCGGTATTTATCCTGCCGATGAGAATACCAATCACAATCTTACCCTCCGTTTTTTGGATCAGGATAATTTCCGAACTGCCTTTTCCGATTTCATCCAGGGAGAAAACGCCGACGGGGCTGTTCAATTCTGGTACTACACCCTTACCAACGAAATCCACACCGGGCAGATCGGGTATCGCACTGACCTTACACAAGAGGAACGAAATTCCGTATTGTTGGAGGAGATCATCAATCTACTGGGCATCAGCGACACAATCCTGCGCAAAGACAGCATCGTGTATCAATACAGTAGCGAAGCAACGAAACTCAGCGAGGTAGACTGGGTCCTCCTGAAACTGCTTTACGATCCTCAAATTCAATGCGGCATGGATGCCCTGGCCTGCCAGGAGATCCTGAAAACACTGTATTTTTGATTTTCCCAATAAATTTTGCCGCAGGCGGGTGGTCACACCGCCTGCCGCACTTTTGGGGGGTTCCTTCTTATTCTCAAACCCCTTTACTGACCATGCTTGCAACTGCACCGCAAAGGATCATCCATATTGCCCTGCAATCCGGCTCTTCTTCCATAGAAATCTTTAACCGTTTTTTACGGATCATGACGGGTTCTCCCCCTCCCCATGCGGCCGGGAATATGGCAATGAAGAATTGCTGTCTTATAATTTGGAATACCATTAAAAATTATGTTGCAAAACAAAAATAAATGATGTATGTTATTTTCAAACCAATATGGAGGTAGACAATATGCTCAATTTTAAAACCATGCTTTTTTCCTGCCAGGATTCCAAAATCACTTTGGAGGAACTGGGCAATTTCTGCAACTTAAATTCCGGCTTTGTGCAAGTGCAGGTCGCCGGTGAAAATAAAGACACCCACATGGGTGCCAAAATGGTGCGTTCTTCCGAAGCCGGTCGGCTCAGCTACAAAACACATACGATTTCCGGAAACACTTTGACTGTTTTGCAGGAAAGTCCCAATGTGCAGTGCGAAACGGTCTTTGAAGGCTACGACGATACCAACGCCCTTCGGGTACATACTGTGGTAACCAACATCACAAACAAGCCTATTGTTTTGGAGGAAGTATCTGCATTTTGCCTGACCGGTTTGGGTGACAAAAATCAGCCGGATGCTATGCTCTTTACGGACTTTTTGCAGAGCCACCACGCAGAATGTCAGCCCCGTACCCGAAACTTCCGTGAACTGGGACTCTGCGGCGGCAGAAGCGAATCCCAGCAGCGTGTCAGCGGCTGCAATATTGGCAGCTGGTCTACAAAAGAAATGGTGCCTATGGGTATCATCGAGGATAAAATCGGTGGCAATTTCCTGATGTTCCAGATCGAGAGTAACAGTTCCTGGTACTATGAGATTTCCGATACACTGGACAAGTATTATCTGTACTTAGGCGGCCCCAACTATCCCTTTGGCGGCTGGTTTAAGACACTCCAGCCCGGCGAAAGCTACACCACCCCCTATGCTGCATTGGCTTTTGGTAAAAACCTGAACGATGTGATCGGCAACATGACAAAATACCGCCGTCATATCGCCGGTGTCAGCCCTGCCGATGCCAAATTACCTACTATTTTCAACGAATATATGCACCTTTCCTGGGATAGCCCCACGGCAGAAAACACTGCAAAGTATGCCCCCGTGGTTGCCAAAACCGGCGTGGAATACTATGTGATCGACTGTGGCTGGCACAATGAAGAACCCGGCGACAAGATTTATCCCTTTGTCGGTCATTGGAAAGAAAGCAAGGCAAGATTCCCGGAAGGTGTCAAAAAGACGACTGACTACATCCGTTCTCTGGGTATGAAGCCCGGTCTTTGGATCGAGCCGGAAATCATTGGCATCCAGTGTCAGGAAATGCTGGAGCATTATGACGATGACTGTTTCTTCCAGCGTCACGGCAAGCGACTGGCTGTGATGAACCGCCATTTCATCGACTACCGCAACCCCAAAGTTCGGGAATATATGACGGAAACCATCCGCCGCATGGTGGAAGATTACGGTGCAGAATATATTAAGTGCGACTACAATCAGGACTGCGGTGTGGGTACTGACCTGAATGCCGAAAATCCCGGTGCAGGATTGGAAGATGCTGCAAACGCATTCCTTGACTGGATGCGGGAAATGATTGCAAAATATCCCGATGTTGTGTTTGAGGGTTGCAGCTCCGGCGGTATGCGTATGGACTATAAAACCCTTTCTGCATACAGCCTGGTTTCCACCTCCGACCAAACCGATTATCTGCTCTACCCCTATATCGCAGGCAATATTCTCTCTGCTGTTTTGCCGGAGCAGGCTGCGGTTTGGAGCTACCCCGTCACCATCGAGTGTGAGCAGGGCGAAGGTGTGTCCGATGAGCGAATTGTGATCAACATGATCAACAGTTTCTTAGGCAGAATGCACCTTGCCAGCCGTCTGTACTATTTGGATGAGCGGCAGATGGATCTGATCCGGGAGGGTGTTAGCTACTATAACAGCTTGTCCAATGCCAAAAAGACAGCACTGCCCTACTTCCCCATGGGCTTTACCAGATTTGGTGAGAAAGTGGTTTGTGCAGGTCTGAAAAACGGGGATAAGATTTATCTGGCAGTCTGGAATTTGAAGGGTGAAGAAAGCATTTTCGTTCCCATTTCCGAAACAATCACCAATGCCAAAATTGCTTATCCTTCCCAGACTTCTGTGCAATTGCAAACCTGCGAAGGCGGCCTGCAACTCACCTGCCCCGAAACACCTTGTGCT
>JAZRRA010000004.1:0-12836 GCA_045650305.1 Faecousia sp. | reverse complement strand
CCGCTTTCAGGATAAAATACACCGCGATCATGGACATAAATCCCGGGAACATATTCAGCACCAGACCCGCCTTCATCATAGGTCCCCGCGCCCGGAACCGCAGGCGGGAGAAGGCGTAGGAGATCATCAGCACGTACGCCGTGGAGATGACGCAGGACAGAACCGATACCAAAAGGGTATTGGCGTACCAGCGCGGAAAATTGAACAGCTCCGTCTCCGTGAACAGCCGGGTGTAGTTTTCCAGCGTATAGCTTTTCGGAAAGAGATATCGGATGGCAGCGCCCGGTTCCTCCCGGAAGGAATGAATCACCAGAAAGAATACGGGAAGAAGCCAGATCACCGCCAGAACCCCCAGAAGGACGTATACAAACAGATCCGTCAGACGACGGCTGTCACGGACAGAGCCGATGAGCACCTTCATGTTCAGGTCGGGATAATTCTCCCGCAATTCCTGCTCAATATCATAGGCGTTGTTTTCGTAGACATCGAAAATGATCAGCAGCTTGGGGTTATGAGCCGCAACCTGACGGCACAACTCACTGCCGATAGAACCGCCGCCACCGGTAACCAAAATGGTCTTGCCGGTAATGTACTGATAGATCTCATCCATATTCACACGGATGGGTTCTCTGCCCAGCAGATCTTCCACCGCAACTTCCCGCATATCGCCGGCAGAAACCTTGCCGGAGACGATCTGGCTGATACCGGGCAAACTTTTGATGGTGCAACCGGTTTCTTTACAAATATCCAGAATCTCTTTCATATCCTTTTGGGAGGCACTGGGGGTGGCTACAAAAATCTGCTCGATCTGGTATTTCTTCACCTGAGAAGAAATATGCTGACGACCGCCTACCACCGGTACACCGTCGATATAACGACCCCATTTATTGGAGTTATCGTCGATGATGCAGCAAACACGGCGGTTGCTGTCGCTGTCGGCACGGTTTACATCCCGCAAGATCATCTGACCTGCACCACCGGCACCGATCAGCATTACATTTTTTACCTTACCGCCTTCCGGCACGCCCCGGTTACGCTTATAAAGCAGCAACACGATCCGATAAGAAAAACGGATGCCCAAAGAGAAGATCAGGTGGATGCAAGGGCCCAGCACATAATAGGTAATGGGCATACGAAAAGGAGAAATGTGACCGAACATCACAAACATAAGGCCTATGTGAAGCAGGGTGTGGATCACAATGGCACAAACGGTACGCAGCACCTCGGTATAGCTGGCAAAACGCCAAATGCTGTTATACAGTCGCATGGCGACAAAAACGCCAATGCACAAAATCGTATTGACCGGTGAGAATTTCACATACCAGTCCATGTAATAGGAGAAAATCTCGGAAATATTGCAATCGAATCGCAGCCATAATCCCAGGAAATAACTGATATTGACAGCGAAAATATCAAACAACGCCATCACGATCGCAATTTTATGCCAATGTTCCAGCTTACGCTTCGGTAATGCCTTATTCATAAGCTTGCGCCTCCATCCTATTTTTCATCGATACCCCGTCATATCAGGGCGTAGTAATCCATAGTAGTATCTAATAATATATCATATTTTTTTCGGAAAAGCAATATGATTTTTATAGTTTTTTCCATATTTTCATCCTTTTCAACCAGTATATTTTATCACTTTCCCGTTTTTGGGTATTTTTTGAAAGAAATCGTTTTAGGACTTGCATCCGTGTTTACAACCGATTATAATACCTATTATAGTAACAACGAAATGGAGATTATGTATGCACCCGTTTGTGAAAGCTGATATATTATTGCCGGACTGTGTCCCGATGGAAACCTGGTCCGTGATTGCCTGTGACCAGTTTGTTTCCCAGCCGGAATATTGGGATGCGGCACGGGAATTGGTGGGAAATGCTCCCTCTACCCTGAATTTGATCCTGCCGGAATCGGAATTGGAGGGTGACTGCACCGAAGCGATCCGTACCATCAATAAAACTATGGTACAATATTTGGAAAAGGGTGTTTTCCGTCTGCAGGAAAACTGCTTCATCTATGTGGAACGGACATTGCAAAACGGTGCGATCCGCAAGGGCGTGATCGGTGCGGTTGACTTAAATACATACAATTTCACCCCGGAGGCCAACTCTGCCATCCGTGCCACGGAAAAAACCGTGCCGGAACGACTCCCCCCTCGCATGAATATCCGTCGGGATGCCATGGTGGAACTGCCCCATGTTCTGCTCCTTTGTGACGATGAGGAAAAGACATTGGTGGAATCCCTCACCGAAAAGAAAGACCGGCTGCCCCTGCTTTATGATTTCGACCTGATGCTGGGCGGCGGCAAGATCCGCGGCTGGCTGGTGGCTGATGGCGATGCACGGGAATTTGAGGATAAGATCGCCTCTTACGAGCAACAGATGTACGATAAATACGGCAAAGACGCTGTCCTCTACGCAGTCGGCGACGGAAATCACTCCCTGGCCTCCGCCAAAGGCTGTTACGAAGAAAACACCGCCTGCGAAAACGCCCGTTTCGCACTGGTGGAGTTGGGAAACATTCATGACGATGCCCAGGTTTTTGAGCCCATTCACCGCATCGTAAAGGATACCGACGCTAAGGCACTTTTGTCTGCTATGGAAAAAGCCATCGGTAAAGAGGAAGGAACACCGATCCACTGGCATATCGGTGAGGAAAGCGGCACTTTCTGCGTTTATGATCCGGAAGGATTGTTGCCCGTGGGAATTGTGCAGGACTTCCTGGACACTTATCTCAAAGACCATCCCGGTGTGATCGATTACATCCACGGTCAAGAGGATCTGCAACAGCTTGCCAAAGCTGACCGGGCTTTGGGCCTGATCCTGCCTCCGGTTGTAAAAAATGCCTTCTTCCAGGGCATCATCGCAGGTGGCACACTGCCCCGCAAGACCTTTTCCATGGGTCACGCCCGGGAAAAGCGATACTATTTGGAAGCCAGAAAAATTAAATAAAGTCTGCTGAAATCTATTTAGAGACTGTAAAATAACAACCTAACAAAAGACGGAGGATCCCAGAAATGGGATCCTCCGTTTCTGTAATTTTCATGGTTTGTGGTGAATTGATGATACTACAAAACGGCTGATTCCGGTACCCGAAGCAGCCCGTTCTCTTTCAAAATTTTTCTGGGTGTACCTTTCGGCACAGCCTGCTTTTACTTAGAACATTATTACAGTTCCTTTGCCATTATTTTTGTTTTTCATGCTGGGTTCCAAAGTAGAAGGACACTACCATAGAGATAATGATCATCACATTATCCGCCGAGATACTGCCCTTCAACGCCAGCACCGCAAACACCGTCACTACCACCAAGGTCACAAGGGTTTTGACCTTAAAAAGATTGGCTATGTTATTTTTCAATAATTCCATATATACCTCCCGTCAACTGGGTCTGTGATAAGCCCGTAATTCCCGGATCTGAGCATTGATCATGCTGATCTCCCGTTCCACCACCGGCATTCTCTGGGCAAAATTATTGTGTGCCCGTACTTCACGGGTCAGCTCCTTCAATTCGGTTTTCATCACCGCCTGCGCCACTTCCTGATTTTTTTGGCTTTTTCGGGCGGTGGCAAGGCAGGTCCCCACCACTCCCATCAGGGACATTCCCCCGGTGATCAGGGCAACAAGGATCGCTTCTGTCATGTTATGCACCCAAAAGGAATCCCCAGGTTTCCGGTCCTGCCATACCGTCTGCCTGAAGATCGTTTGCCTGCTGGCAGGAAAGCAACGCTTTTTCCGTGGCGGCACCGAATTTTCCGTCAGCCCCCCACGAACCGCACAAATACCCTCTGCCCTCCAGCAGGATCTGCAATGCCCGCACCTGATCGCCCTCATTTCCCTTTCTTAAAACATTTAAACCAAGGGAAAAATCCTTTTGAGGTACAGAAAACTGCGGTCTGCCATAGCCTAAGATCCTGCCATGGGAAAGCGGATAGGATTTGCAGAATACGCCCCCTCCATTGGATACTACGCCACTTTCTGCGGAAGTGTTACCCTCAACGGTATAAACATGGGTCGCATCTTTTTTCACAACCAATCCCGTATGTTCCACCACGTTGCCACTGCCAAAGTAAATTTGGTCACCGGGGCAAGGATCCGCGGTAAAAAACCGACCTGCCGCCTTATAATACCCCATGCTGTAACCACAACCAGCACCATAGGGGCCGGACTGGCAACTGATTTTCTGTGCCAGTGCCTTATTCCTGCCGGAAGCTATGTAATGACACCAGTCCACAAACACACTGCACCAGGATACCCCTTGCTTACTGCCATTATAGTAGCCCGCATCATAGAGATCCCGGGCATATTTTGTATAATTCCCCCACCCTGCATTGGCCTTCTTTTCCTCCAAAGCGGTGCAAGATCCCTTCTCCAGATACCCCACTTCTTCGAGGGCTACCGCCAGCAGGGTCTTTTCATCATAACCCATGGTATTTCTCCTTTCTTAATATGCCATCATGCCGCCATTTCTCCGGCTGTTATCGCAAAGCTTTTCCGCTTCTTCCAAAGGGATCTCTTTCCAGTTATTCGGGTCATCTTCCGTTCCGGGGTAAACTTCCCGTCCGAACACCACACCGTTGCAAAGCACCATACCCTCTGCCGCTACCAGTTTTTTTCTTTCCATCCTATCATACCCCTCATTTCAGCACGAATGTCCAGGCGGGCTTCGCCGCAATCATATCCTGCCACATATATTCTGCATAATATCGCAAAATTGAATCCTTATGATATACCAGCTCGCCGCTAAATCCCTCAGGAACTTGATCCGGCAGCATGGCAATCTGTTCCCGGATCAGCTCTGCTGTATTTTCTCCCGGATATTTCACCGCCGACACGGTATAGCGTACATTTGCGGCCCATACCATATCCGGATATGTGGATTTTGGAAAGCCGAAGGTGAAAATGCCGTCGTTGTAAGAAGTGCATTGCTTACCGGTACTTTGAGAAATTGTGCCTGCCACCAAATTATTATGGCTCATGGTGCAAAAAATCGCACCCATATTCATGCCCACATCACGCAGATCCATCACACAGCCCTTATAGGTCTGCCCCACAGTGCTGGAATACGGATTGATAGAATAAATGCTGATCACATCGGGATAAAAAGGCAGTGGAAAGGACAGAGTATGGGCATCGTTTCCCAAAACGGAAGCCGTATAATGACGCCCCAGACATTCTGCCTCCGCCGCCCGAAAACCGGCGGTATGCCCGGCCTCTCCGCCCTTTTGGTATCCTTCCTCGTAACCGGCATTATAACCCTGAAGGCGACCTCTCACAAAGGCCGCGCCATAGACATCCGTAAGGTTTTCAGCTATGGTTTCCATTTGATTTCCGATTCCCATAGTACCTCCTACTTTACCGGCAAAACTTCGCCGTTGATCATTTTTTCTTCCAGACGGATAATGGCCTGCAAGCCTTCTTCCACATCTTGGGTAAGCTGCTGCCATATAGGCAATGTGGGATCGGCACTTTCATCCCCGGAAGGATCTGCACCGGCCTGGATCGCACCCAGATCCGCCCACAGTGTGGGGATTTGCAAAGTGCCGCTGTTGTTGATACCATACACACCCACAAACAAATGACAACCGGTTTTTTTCAGCAGTTCCCAAGGGATCTGTGCCTCCTGCTGTGTGAGCAAGGCATCCATCGTTCTGCCGCCTACCCGAAATACCGCCGTTTTCTCCAAACCATCCCAACTGGGATCAAAACAGAACGAAACCTTCATTCCCACCGTCCCGGCCACAATGGGAATCGGGACTTGAGCAGATGCGGTGACACCGGAAACCGAAATATTGATCGTATCCATATTTTCCTCCTTTATTTGATATACCAGATTTGTACCATTGCAGTTTGGTCAGAGCAATCCAGTTCCGTATCGATATAGACATTTTCCGGATCGCAGAAAACATCCATACAATACACATGCTTGCCACCATAGGGCAGTGTTTTTCCCTGGGAGGTACTGCCGCAGCATTGCAAAATTCGGCTTGCATTGGCATGATGGGCAACGGCTTTTGCTCCATTGTTTGGCATAGCACCAAAATCCAGGAGCATGGTATATACCACCTGACCATTCCATCTACGGTAGGTTGCATATTCCATTCCCGGTTCCATCTGCAGGATAAGCCCTAAGTTTTCTGCAGCACCCAGTGCCGTTTCCGCTCCCGTACCGCCCGATTCCAACGGCAAGCAGGAAAATTGGGGTGTGCCATCTGCACCGACACAGAATGCACCCGGAGAAAATTCCACCGTTGTCAATCCGGCGGTATCCTTCTCCTTTACCACAATTCCGCTGTTTTCCCATGTTCCACAGCCTGTGCCACCGCTTTCCAGAGAAAGGGGATCATCCAACTGCACCGGTACATGAAAGGCGAAGTCCCCCTCGCCCCAGTCAAAAACCGGGACGGATTTTTTCAGGATCACCCGTTTTTCCACCTGCATCAGGCTATCCCTTACCCGAACCGTAATACCGTAGACCCGGGTATAATCCATATTTTCCAGTTCCGCAAAGGCATAATAGCGATTTTCGCTGACGGTGGCCTCTGCCACAAAACTCTCTCCCCCATCCACAGAAACCTCCACCGTCAGCAGATTATGGGATGCACCGAAAGAACCGCCATAGCAATCACCGGAAATATATACCATTGCCTGCCCACCGGCATCCTGCCGCTGGGCAGTGGCATCCACAGACAGCTTGATATACGGGATCACTTCGCAGCTATGGACATATTCTTCCGTATAACCTCGGCTGTCTGTCACAGAAAAGGTTACACGCTCCTGCTCAAAGCCGGAGATCCGTATTTGATCTTCTTCCGCAGACTGTCCGGCGATCTGTTTTTTCAGGATGGATGCCCCATGTTTTGCCTCAGCCTGCAAGGTACAGACACCTTCCGACATAAATCGCACCAGTATGCTGTCGTCACCGGTCAGTTCCCGTGTCCGTTCATTTCCGTCCACCACAAAACCGGAAACAGCAGGACGGCAGACCGTTTCATCCACCACAACGGTGAACACCGCCTCTTGCACATCTCCCACGGGCGTTTCTCCATGGTAGGTTTGCAGCTGCAAAAAACACTGACCGCTTTGGGCATTGGGAATTTCCCGGTAAAATTCCAAAGGAACCAAAAAATCCACACTATCCTCGGTAAAGATCACTTCTTCTTGTTCCAATCCACCGTCTGGGGTCAAAAACCCGGAAATTCCTCCAAACCGGCAGGCAATACTGTGACCAAAGCTGCTGTTTGTCTTTCCCACCGCAATTTTTACATTTCCGCCGATCACACCGTCCGATACCCGCAAAGAACCGGCACGGGGTATGGTGTCCAAATTCAGTGTTTTGGACAGTCTGACCACACCAGCCGATATATGGGTATCCATTTCGGTTGTGACTGTGACCACCGCCTCACCTTTATGGTTATGGGGTACTGTGATGACCTGATCTAAGATCACTGCGGTGCTTTGCATAGGCAGAACATAATTTACCGTCTGCTCCAAAATGGTTTCTCCATTTACGGCTACTGCAAAGCTGGCCAGTCGCTCAGTCATATTATAGCTACCCCCGGTTTGGGTGGACCGCCACAAGATCCCCACCCGGGAGGTATTTTCCTCCCGGTTCTGCTCCAATTGCGTCAGGGATAAATCTTGATATACCGCCATAACTTCCTCCTATATCCAAAAACACGCGGTGCGTTTTCCATCCACACCGTTGCTGTAATCTTCCAAACGGGCATGATCCCCCAAAAGCAGGTAATTGCGAACAGACACATCTGTGGCAGTGACGCCCTCCTGATCTGCCTGCAAGATCACTTCTCCACTGCGTTTTACAAACATGCCGGTTTCATCCAGGAGATTTTCCATTTGCGTACCGCTTTTGGAAATGGTCAGTCCCCGGGAATCAAAAGTAAATCCGGTTTCTGTGACTACCTTAGCTGCACCTTCCTCCACAACTTTCCGAACCTGAAGCTGAATATCCGCAGCCGTTTGATTGACCGCCGTCAATCGGGTCGTCACCGTATCCATCTGGCTTTGCTGACGGGAAATCTCCGTGGCGATCCCCTCCACATCCAGGGTCAGACCGGCCATTTTTCCCGTCATATCCCGATTTTCCACCTGCAGACCATCCACTGTGGTTTTCAGGTTTAAAACCTTGCCGGACAAATTTTTATAGCTCATGTCATTGACCGCTCCGGTGCTGTCACGACGGGGACTTCCCGTACATTCCCAGGTATCACTGTTTCCTTTTTGCCGACGGGTCATAATGTACATGGTCATCTGTGTGCCGTTGCGGTCTGATACCGTCACCACATCGCCTGCACCCACAGACAGATCCGCCGGCAAGGTGATTTTTCCGGGACAATAGGTGACCTGGCGGAGCTGTTCATATAAGGTTTGGGCTATACCGATCAGGGACTCTCCCGTTTTGGCAGACATCAGGGGATTTCCCGTGATCATATAGGTATTGACATTTCCGGTATTTTGGGGATAAATCGTACCCACATCGGTTTCATTTTGTCGGATCACCACCTTTTCCACGGGGGAAACGGTATAATCCGAATGGGAGAAGCCTCCCTGATAATAGAATTTCGGTCCGGAAGGGGCAACCGTCACATCCGATGGCTGATACCAGGCAAATTCCAATTCTCCTGCCGGGGTACAGCGGCAAAATCTGCCGCTGACCTCCCCGATCCAACGCAAAAGCTGTCTGCCGCTAATGGAAACACCGGTGAATTTTTCCACACGGTAATTGCCGTTTGGCAGTTCAGTCTGCCGCAAAACCACACCACAAGCCTCGCAGACCATTGTGGCAAGATCCTGCAAAGAATAAGGCCACCCCTGCAAACCTGCCAGCCATTGGGTCATATCCCGATCCAATCGGCTGATGCGGTCATAGGCCGTTACCTGCATGGTATTTATGCTGTTTCTTTGCGGCTTTTCCGCAATAAAAACACCGACGGTATGACACACGCCATCCGCCGTTTGCCGCAGAACCCTGAATTCCTCCCCTTCTCCAATGGCAAATTCCCCACCGGGAGTGAGTAATTCGATCTCTGCCATCGCCGCACAGACCGCGCCTAAGCTAAGCTCCTGGGATTCATTGACACATTGGGTCAAGGAAAAGCGAACCACCGCATTTTCCGTTCCATGACCGGAGGATAACACTCTTCCGTCTGCAAATTGCAAAATTGTTTTTAGCATTTTTCCTCCTTAACAGCCAATGATGGTAAAGCCGTAGTTGCTCCAAAGACCGGTACGGGCATTTTTCCAGTTAATGGTGTATTTACTGCGGTACGCCTGCTCTGTTACCGATTGACCGGCATCCCATCGATCCGGATGGGTAAAAGCAAATGTGCCGCTGTCAGGGAATAAGCCCTCCATATATTGCTTTTCCTCTTCCGTCAAATAACCATAGGAAAAATTCCAGGAACCCACCTTATACCGCACCGGCAGACGGTGCATAACACCGCTTTCATCCCGTCCGGAATCCGCATCGTCCAGATCCTCGTAGGACATCGTCACCTCAGAATCCGGCACCAGCATGGGTTTTCCGTTAATTTGAAATTGCTCTAATGTCTGTCTCATCAATATCCTCCCGTTACCACAGCCATTTTACGGTCATAACGCTTTACCGCTCCGGCGATCATCTCGTCACCGATCCGAATCCCCAAAACTGCCGACAGCAGTTCCCGAAGGACACCTACCGTAGCCTGATGACCTGCCATATTGGCCTGCACATAATCCTCCATCACCAAAGAAACCGCCTCCTGAATGGTGGTCAAAGGTGCTTCAATATTGGTGCCGTGTTTCTGATCGCCAACCACCGCCATAAAAGGCTTATTCGCCGGCAACACCGCACCCTTTGCAAGCAAGGGGATTTGGGGGAATTGAATGGACGGAAAGGAAAAGCTGACACCTTTTCCACCAATCAAGGGAAGCCAATCCGGTAATGTAAAGCTAAACTTGTTCATGATCTGACCAAGGGCATTGACACCGGAACTGACACCGCTGAGCATACCGTTAAACATACCGATAATGCCATTGGTGGTATTCTTCATACCCTCCGCCGCAGGATCTGTCAGTTTTTCCTTAAAGAAACTCCAGGCATTTCCCCATACCCCGGAAATGGTTTCCCACAGTGCCGTGGATTTTTCACCCACCACATCTGTCACAACGCCGATTTCCGTGATCAGTCCCAGCAGCACCTCCACAGCAGAGCCCGTGCCGGACAAATGACCTCTGGATAAGATTGCCGTCTTAGAAAAGTACTGGAACGCTTCGTCCGCAAACTTTGTCACTTGTGCCAGATTCAATGCCTTCTGTGCCAAATCGCCAAATGTACCCAGCAGCTCCTTGCCGGAGGAAATCAGTTGAGCGATGGGCTCCGGGATGGAAGTGAAGGTGCCTGTTGTAATTTTCAGATTCTCCGTAAGACCCTGAAGGTATTGGATCAGTTGATCTGCCTTCCACTGGGCCAAAGGCTTCAAATAGTTCTCCCAAAGCCACAAAAAGTAGGGCTTCAGTTCCTGGATCACCCTTCCCAACGCCTCCAAAGATGCCGTCAGGGTGTCAAGAAATACCGGCAGCAATTCCTCAACTGCCCATTCGCCCAAAGGCACCAAAATGTTGTACCATGCCCACTCCAAAGCCGCAAACAGTGCCTTTGTAATCGGCTCCAACGCCTTTTTCAGCCGTTCCAGGGATTCCGCCGCCGGCGTCAGGTCGATTTCTTTCAAGGGCTTAAAAAGCTCCGTCAATTTGCCCGCAAACTTTTCCCAGTTTCCCGATACCGGCGTAAACGCCTCTAAAGACAGTCCGCCGCCGGTAGAAGTCTGATCCATCAGGCGGTTGATCTGGTCAAATCCTGCCAGTGTTTTTTTCAGTTTGTTGCCAACAGATACAACGCCGCTTAATTCCTGCGAAAAGTCCTGGGCATCCGAACTGCCCAAAAGCAACATTCGCAGAACCTGCCCAATGCTGTTGGCTAACCCCGTCAGGGCAGATATGGCCGTCTGCACCACCGGCAGCAACACCTGCACAATGGGTGCCGCCGCCCGGATCACGGCGATTTTCATATTGGAAAAACTAAGCTGAACCCCATAAAGAGAATCTGCCAATTCTTTTCCGTAAATTGCCACTCCCCGGGTGTAATCCTCCACCGTTTCGATTCGAAATGCATCGTCCAGCAAAGAAGCCAGCTTATTCAACTGGCTCTCGATTTGATCCTTGGAGATCAGGGACATATTGCTCAGCCGTCTGTCGATCCTTCGGTAGAGTTTGATAACTTCTTCTTCCAATTCATGGATGACCAATAGGGCATCCTCCGTAGAGTCGATATGGAACCAGTCCACATCCTCTATATCAAAGTCAGCCATTGTTTCACCTGCCTTTTATTCTCACTCCAACATTTGCTCCAATTGCTGACGGGTTTGAAGCTCCTGCTGAGAATGACGCTTCTTCAGATCTACCAGGTGCTTATGCTCCCGATAATAATCCTTTTCCCAATCCTCTAATTTTTTACCCCGGGCCAATTTTCCCCGAATGGCCACTACCTCCGACAGTCTGCCCTCTCCAATGGCATGAAACCAACTCAAAAATGTCCACCAATGCAAAAAAGGCAGCGACCGCACATCACAGCCTGCTACCTTGTTCACATCTGCGGCAATCAACTGAGCATCCTGCTCCCAATCCAGGATCTGTAAACCGGATGACGCAGGGGCATCTTTGCCACCGCTGAGGAACCGGGACAGATATTCCACGGCTTCTTGCTGATGCTCACGGGGTATCTCCCCCTCGTAAAACAGTGCCAGAGCAATTTGCCATTGAAGGTAGAGGGGCAGATCCGGATCAGAAAAATAGGAGAAGATCTCCAGAATATCCCGATAATCACAATGGATCTCATAGAATTTTCCGCCGATGGTTGCCCCCTTCGGCAATGTCCAGCTTTCCATCATTGGGTCGTGCGTCGAGCCTTTGCCCGGGAAACGGCATCTTGTGTCTTTTCTTTTGCACAAGATTCAGCACCCTTCAACAAAATAGGCTGCAAGGCAGCAAACAAATTGGTGACCACCCGTTCACCGTTAGCACCCATAGCCAGCAGATTCACACCACCCAGGATCTTATCAAAGTCGTTGCCCTCACCGAACACACGGTTGAGTGATTGCTTCATCTGCCGATCCGCATCCTGCAACAGCTTCAAAACCGTCATACCACTGTTTTCGCCGGCCTGAGATGCCAGCTTCTTTTCCATATCCTTGATTTCTTCCACAGCCTCCATAAAACGGGCATACAGATTGGGGTCACCGGGATTGAACCGTAAAACACCCATTCCATTGAGTTTGTATTCCCGAACACCGCTGTCAAACTGAATTTTCTCCATCTTTCTTCTCCTTTCAAATACTGCCGTGGGGAGGATTCCCCACGGCATGGGATCATCAGGCGGCAGTAAAGGTCTTGGTGCTTACATTGAATGTACCCTTGACCTTGTGACCGGTAAAATGCAGTGTAAAGGGGATCTGATAACCGGAGGTATCACCGCCGTAGCTGGTAACCTCCAAATAGGCCTCCTCCCGAATGGCAGGGTAAACCCCTTCCTCCGCAGGATCCCACAGCTTCACTTCCACCACATCCGTCTTCACATCATCCAGAACCAGGCTGTTATCGATGATGTCCTGCAGCCGTTCAAACAACATAGAGCCTTCCTCTGCATAGTACGGCTCTACCTTTGCGGTCTTTTCATAACCGGAGATCAGGATGGAACTTTCACCCAGAATATTCTTCTTGGTATCCACCTGAGCAGACAATTCCGGACTGAATTCCTCCAGATCCTTGCCCAGCCG
>JAZRRA010000003.1:0-8939 GCA_045650305.1 Faecousia sp. | reverse complement strand
ACGATGATCAAAGTATTTATCGTTTCCGTGGTGCGACCATTGAAAATATTTTATCCTTTGAGCAGCAATATAAAGGAGCCCGTGTCATTCGTTTGGAACAGAACTACCGCTCAACCCAATCTATTCTGAATGCGGCCAATGCTGTGATCTCCCATAACAAAGGCCGAAAGGGGAAACAGCTTTGGACTGCCAACGCAGAGGGCGAACCCATTACGGTCTATGAAGCCGGTGATGAAGGCACAGAGGCTTCCTATGTGGCAGGTCAGATCATCTCCCTTTCCAAAAACAGCGGCTTTAAAGATCATGCAATTTTGTATCGTACCAACGCCCAATCCAACGCATTGGAATTTGCGTTTAAACGCAGTGGTATTCCATACCGTGTCATCGGCGGCATGCGATTTTTTGACCGTGCGGAAATCAAGGATATGCTCTCCTATCTTTGCGTACTGAATAACCGCAACGATGATCTGCGACTGAATCGGATTATCAATAATCCCCCCAGAGGCTTGGGTGCAAAAACCATTGAAACCGCAGGACGGCTTGCTCAGGCGGAAGGATGTTCCTTGTATCAGGTGATCTGTGATCCCTATTCCTTTGCACCGCTTGAAAAATCTGCGGGGAAATTGATGCAGTTTGTTGTACTGTTGGAGGAACTGGCACAACTTTTGGAAACGGATATATCTCTTTCCGATTTTTATGATGAACTGTTAAACCGCACCGGCTATGTTGCTATGCTGGAGAATAAACCCACAGAGGAAAATAAGACCCGTCTTGAGAACGTTCGGGAATTAAAATCCAGTATCCTTACCTATGAAAAGAATACGGATACACCGTCGCTTTCTGGATTTTTGGAAGAAATCGCACTGTATACGGACATTGAAGAATATAACGATGACGACGATGCTGCGGTGATGATGACCATGCATTCTGCAAAGGGTCTGGAGTTTCCTTATGTATATTTGGTCGGTTTTGAAGAGGGATTGTTTCCCGGTGCCAGAGCCATCGGTGAAATGGATGAGATGGAAGAAGAACGCCGTCTTTGCTATGTGGCCATTACCAGAGCCAAAGAGAAATTAACCATTTCCCATGCCCGTCAAAGAATGTTATACGGTCGCACAAGCTCTGCCTTGCCCTCCCGATTCTTAAAGGAGATCCCGGAATCTCTGAAGGTAAATAAGGGTTCCTTCCGCAGACAAAATGATTATACATCCCATGCTGCCTATCGTACCCCGGATGCCTATTATTCACCCCCAAAAAATGCATATTTTTCTTCACCTGCAAAACCGGCTGCACCCATGCTGGAACTGAACAAGGGGGATATGGTTGAACATAAGGCATTTGGTCGCGGTATGGTGCTTTCTGTCATGAAAATGAGTGGAGATGCCTTGCTGGAAATTGCTTTTGATAAGATCGGCACAAAAAAGCTGATGGCAAAAACCGCATCTGCCCACATGAAAAAACTGTAATATTTTAAAAATCTCAGCATACAATTTTCCCGGAGGGATCCTTATGGGCCGTTTCTTCGGGAAAATACTTCGGATTATTGTGGTATTTCTGCTGATTTTTGCCATATTACTGATCATTTTTCGGATAAAATATCACGATGCCATTATGGGATTGGCAGAGACCCAAATTCGAAATTCCACATCCGATCTGATTAACGATGCCATTGATCAACAAATTGAATTAGGCAATATTCAATATGATCGCATGGTATATTTTGAAAAGGATTTAGAAGGTCGAATTACTGCTTTAAAGACCAATATGAGCGAAGTGAATCGCTTGAAAACCGATATTTTAGATTTGTTCAATGACGAAATCCTTGCTTTGGATACATCGGATCTGGGGATTCCCGTAGGCAGTCTGATTTTTCCGGAAATTTTTTCCGGAAAGGGGATTCGCATTCCGATCCTGATCCATTCTATCCGTAATTCCGATGCCTCTTTTACCAGCAGTTTTACAGAGGCAGGGATCAATCAAACTTTGCACCAATTGACAATGGAGGTCATGGTGGATGTGACCGTCCTTGTCCTGGGGCAGACTGACAGTTTTACGGTTACCAGTTATGTGGTGGTTGCAGAAACTGTGATCGTGGGGCAAGTGCCAAATACTTTCTTAAACACCGGAGGTTCTTTAGAACAATGAAAGACAGAATCATAGAACTGACTAAACAACTCAATGAAGCCAATTATCAATATTATGTTCTGGATGATCCCCAAATGCCGGACTTTGAATATGACCGTCTTTTAAGAGAATTGGAAACTTTAGAGGCGGAATATCCCCAGTTTGTTCAGGCAGATACCCCCACACAGAGGGTTGGCGGTCAGGCACTGAGTAAATTTGAGAAGGTTACCCATGCAGTTCCTTTGATGAGCCTTCAGGATGTATTTTCTGAGGAAGAACTGACAGAGTTTCTCACAAAGGTTCAGGATTCCCACCCGGGTGCTGCCTTTACGGTGGAACCTAAAATCGACGGACTTTCTGTTGCCCTGGAATATGAAAACGGTCGTTTTGTCCGTGGTGCGACCCGCGGTGACGGTGTGATTGGCGAGGATGTTACGGAGAATTTAAAAACCATTCCCTCCATTCCCATGATTTTGGAGAATGCACCGGAAAGACTGATCGTTCGCGGTGAAGTCTTTATGCCAAAAAAGAGTTTTCATCGGCTGAATGAACGGCAGGAGCAGGAAGGAAAAGCGTTATTTGCCAATCCCCGCAATGCGGCAGCCGGTTCGTTGCGTCAATTAGATCCTAAGATCGCTGCCCAGAGAGGTTTGGATATTTATATTTTCAATATTCAGCTTGCCGAGGGGATTACATTGGAAAACCACAGTCAATCTCTGGCTTATTTGAAGAATTTAAAGTTTAAAGTGATTGATTGTCCTGTGCTGGATCAGCCGGATTCCATACTTTCCCAGGTGATGCGGATCAATGAAGAACGGGAAAAACTTTCCTGCGATATTGATGGTGCAGTGATTAAGGTAGATTCTCTTTCTCTCCGTGAACGATTGGGAACAACAGCAAAATTCCCCCGTTGGGCAGTGGCGTATAAGTATCCACCGGAAATCAAACCCACGGTCGTGGAGGATATTGTGGTTCAGGTTGGAAGAACCGGTGTTTTAACGCCGAAAGCAGTGGTAAAACCGGTTCGTCTTGCCGGTACAACGGTCACAAATGCCACTTTGCATAATCAGGACTTTATTTCCGAACGGGATATTCGAATCGGTGACACGGTCATGATCCGCAAAGCCGGTGAGATCATTCCGGAAATTTTAGAGGTGGATTTTTCCAAACGCCCCAGCGATACCGTTCCCTTTATTTTGCCGGATCATTGCCCCGTATGCGGTGCTGCCACCAAACGGGATGAGGATGGTGCATTTTTGCGTTGCACCGGTACAGCTTGTCCGGCACAGATCCAACGGATGATCGAGCATTTTGTTAGCCGGGATGCCATGGATGTGGATGGACTTGGCGGAGCGATCGTGGAAGCCTTGATCGATCGGGGATTGCTGAAAACCTGTGCCGACATTTATTATTTGAGCTTAGAGGATGTGAAATCCCTTTGGCAAAGCGGTGATACCGCCGCTCAAAAGCTGATTGATGCAATCGAAAACAGCAAACAGCAGGATTTGGGAAAGCTGATTTTTGCTTTGGGTATCCGTCAGGTTGGCACAAAAACCGCAAAGGTACTCGCCAGAAGCTTTGGCCACCTGGATAATCTGATGGAGGCAGATCTGGATGCACTGAAGGCCATATCCGATGTGGGTGAAATTACAGCATCTTTAATTTATGATTGGTTCCGCCAGGAGGATTCCATACAATTGATTGAGCGTTTACGCTCTGCCGGTGTGAATTTTCAGTGTAAGACAGCGGTTACAGATGCCCGTTTTGCCAATATGACCTTTGTTTTGACCGGTGCGTTGACAAAATTTACACGGGACGAAGCAACAGAGAAAATTGAATTGCTGGGCGGTAAGGTTTCCGGCTCTGTATCAAAGAAAACCACCTATGTGGTGGTGGGCGAGAATGCAGGCTCTAAGGAACGAAAAGCCCGTGAATTGAATATTCCTATCCTTTCGGAAGACGATTTTTTATCTATGATTTCGTGATTTATTGATTATCGCTAATTATAAAGTAATGGGAGGAACCACGGCTGTGTGGTTCCTCCCAAATTTATTTATAGCTTAAAATCCTCAGCGGTATATTGACTGAAATCCAAAGCCTTGGCTTTTAGAGGGATTCGTTTGCAAGGGTCATACCGAAATTTTCTGCAAGGCTTAGCTCCATCGACCATGCCTTTCTTTATGCACAGCATTTGATCGTGATTGAGCTTGGTGGCATATTCACAATAACTGCAGGATCGGGCAATTTTTTTACGAAACAGCATCTATGACACCTCTTGATAAATCTTTTTGCCTATTATACACCATACAACAAACAATTTCCAGTATTATTTTTCAAATGCCATAGCAAATATAGAGAAAGCAGAATGAAAAGGGGTGCGATGCCATAAAAAATCGGAATATTTCCCGGGAAAAGGAAAACACCAACTGCCAGGGACAAGGCAAGTGCCAAAAGGGTTTGAATTCCTTTTCCTACAACGAAATACTGAATGTTAAGTTCCTTTGTGGCAGATAGGGTTTGCATCCCCACACACAGACCGCCGAAGGTCAAAAAGAAAGTAAAAAGTATATACTGCACCAATGGATTTTGGATATATTTCAGGGCAATACAACCGTTTGTCAGTTCTGTCATCCCGGAAATTACAATGCCCATTTCCTCAGGCAGAAGCCATAAAAACCAATGGTTCATGAATGTCAGTAAGATCCGAAATAGAATGACCCATCCGCAAACATTGGCACTTGCATGGAGTGTATGGGTCAGGGGCGATGACGAGGCATGATTTGTGACTGAACGAGATTCATCCGATCCGCCCGGCAGGATGAAGCCCGTCAGGACAGAAGATAGGATCACCATGATATAAACCGATAGGGGAATAAGGGGCGAATCCCAGATGGACGCGGAAATGCCAAAAAGAAATGCAGGACCGGGATTGTTGCAAAATCCCAACATCCGATTTGCTTCATTTTTGGAAACAGCCCCATTTTTATAGGCATCAGCAATCGATACCGCGCCGATGGGGTATCCCCCCAGCCATCCCATCAAAAGCAGAGGCTCCTTTCCTTTGGATATTCGGCAGATCCGACCCAAAGGACGCAAAACTTTAAAATTTCTTCCCGTTAGCTGCTTGCACAACCATGATGTAAGAAAGAAAAAGGGAAATAGGGAGGGTATTACAGTTTTTAAGCATAATTCAACCCCTTCTGTTGCCCCTTGTAATGCGGTTTTGGCATCGAATATCAATACCACAACGGATAAAGCCGGAATAAACCAAAATCCTTTTTTCATAATACTGCTCATTTGTCAATGACCCCTTTCCATTTCTTCCTATAAAAAACTATGCAGGATATGTTCACTTCATCCATGTAGTATCATAGTATTTTAAAAAGCAGGAGGTGGTTGCATGGATAAACAAGGGCTTTGGGAGAAAATGACGCAGGCCGTGAAGTTATCCGCAGAACCGATCCCCGGGAAAAGCCTGGTAGAAATATTGGGAGATCAGGCGGTTTTGATTGAAAATCATTTGGGGATCGTATCCTATCATTGTGATAACATTATGGTAAAAACAAAAGAAGGATATATATGTGTCAGCGGAAACAGACTGTGTATTTCCATCATGTCAAAAGAACAGCTGCGGATCGTTGGGGTGATCCGGAATGTGGAGATCCGGAGGTGCAGATGATATGAAAAAACATGATCTTGTAAATGTCCGACTTTCGGTAACCGGTGGAGATCTTGCAGGTTCTCTAAAAAAGTTAAATGAAAATCATATTCCCGTCTTTGATATACAGTATCAAGACGAATTGACGGCTCATTTTTCTGTAACCGGTCAGGATCTTGCCATTGCAAGTAACATCCTGCGATCAAGAGGGGATCAGGTTCATCCGGAAGATACAACCATATCCGCCCGTATGCAGAAAACCCTTAGATCTCGAATGATACTCATGGTTACCGTAGCATGTATTTTGTTTCTGACCTTTTGGATACCGTCCCGTATATTTTTTGTGGAAGTCGAAGGAAACATATCCGTACCGGATAATTTCATTTTTGAAACCGCTGAAAAATATGGCCTTTATTTTGGCGTTTCTGCGTCCTCTTTACGAAGTGATGCACTTAAAAACAATATCTTATCGGAAATGGATCAATTGGATTGGGTTGGTATCACCACAGCCGGTTGTGTTGCCACCATAGAAGTGAAAGAAAAGGAACTGCCGGACGAATCAAAAAAATTAGATGCTACGGTCAGCAGTGTAATCGCCGCCTGCGATGGCGTTGTGCAGGAAATTACGGTCACCAAAGGAACACCCCTATGTAAGGTGGGGCAGGCGGTCAGAGAAGGGCAGGTATTGATTTCTGCATACGAAGATTGCGGTTTTAAGATCAAAGCAGGTCGTGCGGAAGGGGAGGTTTTTGCCCAAACCATGCGTCAGGTCAGGGTGATCACACCGCTATCTGTGGAGCAAAGACTGGATGTAACAGAAAAAAACAGGACATATCGTTTGCAAATAGGAAAAAATATTATAAATTTCAATAATAGTAGTGGAATTTCCCCCCCGAGTTGTGTTAAAATATATGAACAGAAGTATTTGACCTTGCCTGGGGGGTATCGTCTTCCTTTATCCCTTTGGATCGAAACCTGCATCTGTTATCAAACCAATACCATGCAAATGCCGGAAGAAGAGATCCAGTGGTTAGGGGATGCATCCCTTGCTTATATAGAAAATAAGATCCTGGCCGGTGTGATCCTGAATCAAGAAGTTCGGTATGAAACGTTTGATCAATATGTTCAGGTCACCGGAAAGTATATATGTCGGGAGCAGATCGGCAAGAACAGAATCGAGGAGACTCTGAATGACTATGGAAAAAACAGTTGAGAGAATCGTAAATGCTGACCGGATCGAAGATTTGATCGCGGTATTTGGTTCCTTCGATGAAAATATCAAGTATATCGAAGAAGCACTGGGTGTTACCATTGTAAATCGTGGAACTGATATGAAGGTGTCCGGTGAAGAAGAAGCGGCCTATAAGGCTGTGCGAACCTTAGAGGGGCTTCTTTCTCTTGCATCCAAAGGCGAAGCCATCGACGAACAACGGGTTCGATACCTGATCACATTGGTTCAGGAAGGAAACGAATCCCAGGTGGCTCAAATGGCCAAGGATGTGGTTTGTATCACCGCGAAGGGAAAACCCATTAAGGCCAAAACCGTTGGCCAGCAGGCATATATGCAGGCAATCGCAAAAAATACCATTACACTGGGCGTTGGCCCTGCCGGTACCGGCAAGACATATTTGGCAGTTGCCGCAGCGGTTGCGGCATTTCGGGAAAGAACGGTCAATCGAATCATCCTGACCCGACCTGCTGTGGAGGCCGGTGAACGACTGGGTTTTTTGCCCGGTGATCTGCAAAATAAGGTGGATCCTTATCTTCGGCCCCTTTACGATGCACTTTACGATATGTTAGGACCTGAAACTTTCCAAAAGTATCAGGAACGGGGATCTATTGAGGTAGCACCCCTTGCCTATATGCGTCGAAGAACCTTGGATGACAGTTTTATTATTTTGGATGAAGCACAAAATACCACCAAAGAACAGATGAAAATGTTTTTAACCCGTTTGGGCTTCGGTTCAAAAATCGTCATTACCGGCGATGTGACCCAGATCGATCTGCCATGGGATAAAACCTCCGGCTTGAAGGATGCTATTCGAGTTTTGGAAGATGTGAAAGATATTGCAATATGCAAATTGACCTCTGCGGATGTGGTTCGTCATGCACTGGTACAACGCATTATCAATGCCTATGAAAAAGCGGAGCAGAAAAAAGATCCCGGCAAACCCAATGCTCCCAAACGTTATCAAAGGAAGCAATTATGATGAAACAATATAGAATCAATTTAAAATTTGAAGGATTTACCCTGAAAAAGCCTATGGTATCCGGCATTATCCGTCGCTGTATTGCTGCGACCCTTCGTTCAGAAGGTGTCACAGCTCCGTGCGAGATCAATGTATTGGTTACCAATGACCGTACCATTCGTTCCATTAACCAGGCGTTAAGAAATATCGATAAGGCCACGGATGTTTTGAGTTTTCCCATGTTTGAATTAACTGCCGGTGAGCCTCCCCAGGATTGGGAGGACTATTTGGATCCGGAGACCGGACTTTGTCCTCTTGGGGACATGGCCATATCCCTGGAGCGGGCTGAGGAACAGGCGAAAGCATTTGGACACAGCCTTAAGAGGGAAGTGGGGTACTTAACCATTCATTCCATGCTGCATTTGCTGGGATATGACCATCTGGATGAAGGTCCTCAAAAAAAGATGATGCGACAGAAAGAAGAAGAAATCGCCGCCACCGTAGCCGGGGTGTGCCGATAAAAAGGAGATACTATGAATACCAAAACCGCTATGATCACAATTGCCGGTCGCCCCAATGTGGGAAAGTCCACCTTGACCAATTTTTTGGTAGGCGAGAAAATTGCAATTGTTTCCAATAAGCCCCAGACCACCCGTAATCGTATTTGCGGCATTGTGACCCGGGAGGATACCCAGTTTGTCTTTGTGGATACCCCCGGCTTCCACAAGCCCAGAACCAAGCTGGGGGATTACATGGTTGGTGTTACAAAAGAATCCATTGCTGATGTGGATTTGACCGTTCTGGTGGTGGAACCCATCCCTTCCGTGGGAACGCAGGAGACGGTTCTTCTGGAGCAGCTGAAAAGCCGGAATTGCCCGGTAGTCCTTGCCATCAATAAGATCGATACCGCCGAGAAGGAAAGCTTACTGGAAGTTATAGCCGCCTATTCCCAGGCCTTTGATTTCGCG
>JAZRRA010000002.1:0-12010 GCA_045650305.1 Faecousia sp. | reverse complement strand
CACCGCTCCGGCGGTGGGATTTTTATATGTAGGGAAGGCATTTATGCCTTCCGTTACCCGGTGCGTCGTTGGTACTTTTGGACGGAATGGATCAATCCATTTCCTGCGATGATAAACACAAATCCATATATGACGGAAATTCACTGCGATTTCAAGGATTTACAACTTGAACACTGGGGAGAAATTTGGTATAATCACACTATAATGTGATTAGGAGGATCATATATGAGAGGTATTCCTTCTTTGATAACGGATATTCGTAAAAAAGTGTTTACGGAAGTGGCAAGGATGGCCTATGAGGGTGGGGATTATAATAGGGCAGAGGATCTGCCCTATATTATTGTTCCCGGAGATCAGCCTTTACACCGGGAGTCTGTATTTTTGGAGCGAGCGATTGCCGGTGAGCGGGTGCGATTGGCTATGGGTCTATCCATCCGTCCGGTACAGACCCGGAGCCTGATGACGGAGGGAATGGATGCTGCTGCCGTTGCAGAGCAGTATTATGAACCGCCCCTTATCAATATCATTCCTTATGCCTGCCATGCCTGTCCCACCAACCAATACCGGGTGACGGAAATGTGTCAAAATTGTTTGGCGGCATCTTGTCAAAAGGTTTGTCCCAAAGACGCTATTACCTTTGTGAACGGAAAAAGCCACATCGACCCGGAAAAGTGTATCAAATGCGGCAAATGTGCCAAGGCTTGCTCCTACAATGCCATCATTCACCTTCAGCGGCCTTGTCAGGCGGCATGCGGTATGGATGCCATCGGCTCCGATGAACATGGAAAAGCGGTGATCGATCAGGAGAAATGTGTATCCTGCGGTCAGTGCCTTGTCAGTTGTCCCTTTGGTGCGATTGTGGATAAGGGACAGATCTTCCAGGTGGTTCGTTCCATTATGGAAGGGGAGAAGGTGATCGCCATTGTTGCTCCCGCATTCATCGGTCAGTTTGGCAAATATTCTACCCCGGGCAAGATCATTTCCGCCATGAAGCAATTGGGCTTTCAGCGAATTGTGGAAGTGGCTGTGGGTGCTGATATGTGTACCATCGAAGAAGCGAAGGACTTTTTGGAGAAAGTACCCCATGAGCAAAATTACATGGCAACTTCCTGCTGCCCGGCATGGCATTCCATGATTTATAAGCTATTTCCGGGGGAAGCGAAGAATATCTCCATGACCTTGACCCCTATGGTATTTACTGCACGACTGATGAAGAAAAAATATCCCGGTTGTAAGGTGGTATTTGTAGGTCCTTGTGCCGCTAAGAAGTTGGAGGCAATTCGGGCGGATATTCGCTCTGATGTGGATTTTGTTTTGACCTTCGAGGAATTGCAGGGTATGTTCGAGGCAAAGAAAATTAACTTTGAGACCATTGAGGAACTTTATGACCTGAATGAAGGAACAGCCGCTGGTCGTGGCTTTGCGGTAGCCGGTGGCGTTGCCAAAGCTGTTGCGGATCTGGCACACAAGACAGCACCGGATGTAGAGATCAAAACCGCCCGTGCCGAAGGCTTGCGGGAATGTCGCAAACTGATGACATTGGCAAAAGCCGGAAAGTATAATGGGTATCTTTTGGAGGGCATGGCTTGCCCCGGTGGTTGCGTAGCCGGTGCAGGCACATTACTCCCCGTAGAATTGGCCACCAATGTAGTAGGCCGCTATCAAAAGGAGACTGATCGGGAAAGTCCTCTGGACAGTGCCTATCGGGACACCGGTAAGGATCTGGATTAAGATAATGGAAGAAAACTCAGGTGCCGGTTGACGACACCTGAGTTTTTTTAAAATGGTGAAATAGTAAATTTTTTCAAAAGGTTCAATTTTTATTGCTATTTTCAGGATCTCAGTATATAATATTAGGTGGAGAAGTGTTTAACTGTCTCCACCATTTCGCTTTTTCTTCAAGGAGTTTCTATGATCCATATTATTTCCCTGCAACCGGGAATTACATTACGATGCTGTCAGGATACCCGTTTTAAAACCGGGTGTGTCAGTATTCAGTTGATCCGACCCATGTGTCGGCAGGAGGCGGCCTATAACGCACTACTTTCTGCTGTTTTATTGCGTGGCACGGAAAATTACCCTGATTTGCGGGATATTACATTACATTTGGACGATCTTTACGGTGCAACGGTGGGTTCTCTTGTTCGTAAGGTAGGCGACTATCAGACTACCGGTTTATATTGTAGCTTTACCGAGGATCGTTATGCTTTAAAAAATGATAAAATTCTGGAGCCTTGTGTGGATTTTCTGCAGGAGATATTACTTCGTCCCCGATTGGAAGACGGTGTATTTTGCAGTAAGTTTGTGGAAGGGGAAAAGAAGAATCTTTTGTCTGCCATCGAGGCACAGAAAAATGATAAGCGAGCCTATGCGGCATCACAGCTTAATAAATTTATGTGTGCCAGCGATCCCACCGGTATTTCTCGTTTGGGAGAGCCGGAGGATATTGAGAAAATTGGCACTTACGATTTGTACCAACATTATAAACGGATCTTAAAGGAAAGCCGGATCGATCTGTTTTATGTGGGTGCATGTGAGCCGGAACAGATTGGAAACCTTCTGAAACGGTTGTTTCATGGAGTGGAAAGAAATTATCTGCCTTTGATGGCACAGACCCCATTTCACGATGGCGGAATGACCCGTAATTTTGAGTGCATGGATGTAACCCAGGGAAAACTTCAAATGGGCTTTATCCATCCTTCTACCATCGATTCTCCCGATTTTGTACCGTTGCAGGTACTCAATACCGTATTCGGCGGTGGCATGACCAGCAAGCTGTTTATGAACATCCGGGAGAAAATGTCCCTTTGTTATGACATCAGTTCTTCCTATCTGGGATCGAAAGGTATTTTGACCGTATCTGCCGGTATGGATCATGACATGGCCGAAACGGTGGAACGGGAGATCCTGCAGGAATTGGAAAAATGTCGTCAGGGTCAGATCACAGAAAGTGAACTGAGAAGTGCAAAACAATCCTTGGTCAGCAGCCTGAAAGGGGTGCATGACAGTCCCGGATCTATTGAAAGTTATTATTCTACCGGGGCACTCAGCGGTATGCAGCTTTCTATTGAGGCCTATCGGGAGCAAGTTGAGCAGACTACGGTTTCTAAGCTTGCAGATCTGGCGAAGGAAATGAAACTGCACAGCGTATTCCTTTTGAAGGGGGTGCAGTGATGGAAAAGCGAACATACGAAAGATTGAAAGAGACGATCTATTGGGATGTTCTACCCAATGGCTTGACCTTAGCCATCGTTCCCCGGGTGGGATTTTCCAGGAAAATGGCCTATTTTGTTACCGGTGCCGGTTCCATGCACCGCCATTTTATCCTGGATGGGATACCCCATGAAGCCCCTATGGGCGTTGCCCATTATTTGGAGCATAAATTGTTTGATATGCCGGACGGACGGGATATTTCCCAGGAGTTTGCCTCACTGGGGGCCAATGTCAATGCGTTTACCGGTTATGATATGACGGCCTATTACTTTTCCTGCACCGATTCTTTTCCCCAGTGCTTGTCCTTGCTCATCGATTTGGTCACAAATCCTCATTTCACCGAGGAAAGTGTGGAAAAAGAGCAGGGGATCATCGGGCAGGAGATCGATATGAACGAAGATTCTCCCGAAACCCGTATTTTTGAGGACCTGATGACCGCTATGTATGAAAATCATCCCATTCGGGAACCGATTTTGGGAACGCGAAAGACCATCGCTGAAATTACGCCCCAGGTGTTGTATGATTGCCATCGGGCGTTGTACAGTCCGCAAAATATGCTTTTGTGCATCATGGCGGATACAGATCCGGAGGAAATTCGCCGCCAGGTTATGGATTTGACAGCCCATATCCCTTGTCCTGATGTGGAAGTTATCCACCAATGGGAAGAACCGGACTACTGCCTGCAAGGAAATGTCCGTTCTCAAATGGAGGTTGCCCGACCCATCTTCCAGCTTGGCTTTAAATGTGACAGCTTAGGAACGGGAGAAGATGCCATTTATCGGGAGTTTGTAGGGGATCTGGCAGCGGAGGTGCTGTTTGGAGAATCTTCGGAGCTTTATTTGCATCTGTATGAGGAAGGGCTGATCGATCCTTCTTTCAGCGGCGGATTGGATACAGTTCCCGGCATGGCGTTACTGACGGCAACCGGTGACAGTGACGATCCCCAGGCAGTCAAAAATGCCATATTGGCAAGAGCGAAGGCAATTGCCAAAGACGGCATTTCGCAAGAGGACTTTTTACGAATCAAACGCAGCACATTGGGCGGCAGGATTCGGAGCTTAGACAGCTTTGATTCTGTATGTTTTCGGATATGTGCTTACCATTTTTCCGGCTTTGACTACTTCCGTTTCCCGGAGGTCTACGAAAGCGTGAAGGCGGAGGATGTGGAAAAATTTATTGCTGACTATGTTGTCGAATCTCGGTGCAGCTTGTCGGTGATTGAACCTAAGGAGGAACAAAATGAACAGTGATCTCATAATCTTTCCCGGACTTGGGGGACTGAGCTTAGAGCCGCCCCGTGGCTTTACCATTCCGGGGACAGACTTTACCATCTATTTTTACGGTGTGATCATCGCACTTGGTTTGGTGCTTTCCGTGGTCTACGGTTTACGCCGCAGCAAGGAATTTGGCCTGAAGCCGGATGATATTATCGACGGTGTTCTGTGGATCGTACCTTTGGCCATTATCTGCACCCGTGCCTACTATGTATTTTCCGAATGGGATCAGTATAAAGGCGACTTTATCAAGATGATCAATATTCGTGACGGTGGCCTTGCTATTTTTGGTGGCGTGATTGGTGCGGCAATCGGTACGGTGATCTTCGCGAAAGTGAAGAAAGTCAGTCTGGCTGCGGTTTTGGACTTGGTTGCAGTTAGCTTTTTGATCGGTCAGTTCATTGGCCGGTGGGGTAACTTCATTAACCGCGAAGCCTTTGGCAGCTATACTAACAGCTTTCTTGCCATGCAGATCCCGGAAAGCTATTTGGGATTGGGCAGCGGTGCGGCATTTGATAAGCTGCGTGAAATGGCGGTGGATATTAACGGCGTTTCCTATATCCAGGTGCATCCCACATTCTTATATGAATCCCTTTGGAATGTGGCAGGCTTTGTGCTTTTGCACTTCTTGTCCAAAAAGCGTCAGTACGACGGACAGATCGCCCTGGGTTATGCCGCGTGGTACGGCTTAGGCAGAGCCTTCATTGAAGGCTTGCGTATGGATAGCCTTTATTGGGGTCCTTTCCGTGGCAGTCAGTTGTTGGCGGCTGTGATCTGTTTTGTTTCCGTGGTGATTTTGATGGTGATGTGCCTGAAAAAGCACGACAGAGCCAATTTGTTCGTAAACCGTATTGCTGCGTTGGAGGCAGAAAATACTGATGAGGTTTCGGAAGAAGAAACCGTAGAGATGGTAGAAGAATCCGAAGAAACAGAAGAGGTAACAAACGCTTCTGAAGAGGAATAAAAGGGAGGAAAAATTATGAAAAAACTGTTAGCATTGTTTTTGGCACTGATGATGCTCCTTTCTGTGGCTTCGTTATTTGCAGGTTGCGACAGTGGTAAGAAAACGAAATCCAAGTCCCAAAGTGAAAAAGAGGACGACGATGACGACGAGGACGAAAATGACGGCGACAACAACCAATCCAGCAATGGCAAGGTGTCCGTTTGGGTTGTGAAGTATGCTGAAATGGAAGATCCTAACAACGATGGAAACGAAGCTATGGAGGCCGAGTACGATGAAAGCGGCAGAGTGATTTCCATGATCCGCTCCCGGAACGGCGAGGAATTCAGCGGCCAAAAATGCTCCTATGATGATCACGGAAATGTGATTTCGGAAGAATATTATTATCAAGACGGAGATTACGACTATTCCGAATCTTCTACTTATTCCTATACCTATGATGATAATGGCAATATTCTTCAAAAGGTCACCTACAAAGAAGGGGAGCTGTATTCTACCATCGATTATACCTATGATGATCAGGGTAGAGTGACTGCGGAGGTTACCACATACGAAGGTGAAGGTCAAAGTATACAGAGAGTTTCCTATACCTATGATGAGAAGGGCAATCTCTGGGAAGAGGCCTATTATGATGGTGAAGAGGTGTCTTACACATATACCTATCAATACAACGATCAGGGTAAAAAAGTCCGGCAGGACACTGTCTGGTATGGTGAAAATGATGGATATACCATTTATAGCTATACAGAAGACGGTAAATTGATCGAAGAATGTCAGTATAATCAAGATGGTGAAGAAACCTACCGAGAAACCTATTCCTATGATGAAAAAGGAAATTTGATCGAAGATACTTATTATTACAATGGAGAGCAAGCCACCTGCTATCGATACAGCTACGATGAAAAAGGGAATGTGATCGAAAGTGTAACCACTTACAGCGATGGCTCGTCTGATACTACAAAATATACTTTTGATCAGAATGGAAACCCCACTCGCATAGAAAACTATGAAAATGGGGAGCTTATGTATAGTGCTACCTATGAATTTAAGAAAATAACCGTCACCCAGGAGCAGAAACAGAAACTCGTGGACGACGGGGTCGTTTGGCAAAACCCCACGGCAGAATAATTATTTTACCCTCTGCGTGTAAAACGCAGAGGGTAATTTTTTATGCCTATGGGAATTTAGCAGCCGGGAGTTTGGGGAAAGCAGGGACAATTTGTTTCTTGTTTGTCACAATGTTTTGGTGCAAACCGATCCGCCGGGAAGGGGATTCGGGAGAACATTTCGCAGGGATCTTCGCCGCAGCCGGGACTGTCGCAACATTCCTTGCAGGGGATGCTGTATTCCACCAGCGGTACAACCAGTTGTGCATCCCGTTCCAGTCGAATGATGGAAAACTGTCCCAGGCTTACATACAGACGGCGACGCTCACCGTTTAATACCAATTCCTCCCCAAAGACATCCAAAATTCCCTGGGGAATTTGAATGAGGTTACATTCCTTACATTCGCAGATCTCTTTCACCTTGGAGGAAAGTACCATCGGCTCCAGCACCTCCACCACGGCTGTGGGCAGGTTTGCACTATATCCGGAAAGTCCGTCAGGGCCGCCTAATTTTGTTTTGCTGGTAAAGATCCTGGCGGCACTTTCTTCACCGCACAGAACCACCCGTTTGGAAAAGACTGCCAGGCCGGACAATGCGGCAGGCCGAACATTGGCCATCAGGGCATCGGCCAGGATGCGATAGTAGAAGGTCACATCGATGCAGTAATGATTGCGGTCAAATGCCACCGGTTCTACATCGATATAGGTGTAGATGAGATCGGCACAACGAACTTTTGCCGAGGCGGCACAGTCCAGCAATTCCTGAGAACTCCGTGTCAGGTAAACACGCAGATCTTCGATACAATCTTTGTCCCGGCAACTATCGGTTATTTTTCTGGTGTGAATAGCCAGTGCGGATGTATCGGAGCCGCAGCTTCCGTATTCTTGTACACATTCAGACATAATATTACCTCCTGATAAGTGTGTGGGCGTATAAGCACCGTCCGGGACGGACTTTATGGCTTATAGGACAGTTTATGCCGCATATTCCATTGGGTGCATAAAAAAAAGGTGCTGCATAAAATGCAGCACCCTGCAGCCTGTTTCAAAAAGTCACAGGAGTTAAAAACTATAAGGCTCCCTCGTCAAAGCAATGTCACATAGTTAACCATCCAACTATCAAAAGAAGTGTCATCCTGAGCGAAGTGAAACGAAGTCGAAGGATCTTCGCACCAAACGACTGCACAGTGTAGCGAAAAATGCGTAGATTCTTCGACTCGCTTTTGCTCGCTCAGAAAGACACAACATTGCAAGCTTTATCTTAACTTAATGACATTGCCTCGTCAGAGGAGGCTGGGCAGAATTCTATTTTCTTGACACCCTGATGATTAGCTTCGGAGGAGGCGTTTCCGGGCAATATTGATGGGGCCTTCTGTCATGTGGTTGATCCATTCCAGACTCTTACCGCAGCCGTAGGCAACGCAGGATGCGGGATCATCGGCAACGGAGCAGGCATAACCGGTACGTTCCTGCAAAAGCTGAGCCATACCCCAAATCTGACTGCCACCACCGGTGAGGGTGATGCCGTTTGCGGCAATGTCACTGACAAGCTCCGGGGTGGTGCTTTCCAAAACGGTCAGCACTTCCTCGGCAATGGTTTTTGCCAGTCTGTTCAGGGGTTCAAACAGCTCCGAAGATGTGAGGGTAATATCACGGGGCATGCCGGACTTGGAATCCCGACCCTTAACTGTGATGGAGGCATCCTCCTGACGGGGATATACACAGCCGATTTCCATTTTGATTTCCTCAGCAGTGCTGGCTCCGATGACAGCACCGTGTTTCCGGCGGACATGCTTGACGATGACATCGTCCATGGAAATACCGGCGACCTTGATGGAAGAAGAATTGGCAATGCCGTTCATGGTCAAAATAGCAATATCTGTTGTACCGCCGCCAATATCCACGATCATATGACCGTTGGGACCGGAAATATCTAAATTTGCACCCAAAGCCGCTGCCAAAGGTTCTTCGATCAAATATACACGACGGGCACCGGCTTCAATGGCTGCATTGATAACCGTCCGTTCCTCCACTTCCGTCACACCGCTGGGTACGCAGATGACCACTCTGGGCTTGGGGGTAAACAGACGGGATTTGGAGGAGGCACGGAACAAATGTTGCAGCATTTTCACAGTCATTTCGTGATCGGAGATCACGCCCTCCTTCAGGGGGTGCATAGCAACCAGATTGCCGGGGGTACGACCCAGCATATTTCTGGCGGCAGAGCCAACCTGAATAATACGGCCGGAGTTTTTATCCACAGCAACCACAGAAGGTTCCCGAATCAGGACACCACTTCCGTCAACATAAATGAGAACATTGGATGTACCCAGGTCGATACCCAGGTCGTGAGAAAACAGTTGCATAATCATTCACCTGCGTTTTTCTTTATTGAGAGCCGCAACCGCGGCACAGTTTACTTCTTTTGCTCCTGCGGTGAGAAGCACCCGGGCACACTCGGAAACGGTTGCACCGGTTGTAATAATGTCGTCAATCAGCAGGATGCGTTTGCCTGCTACGAGTTTCGGATCTGTTACGGCAAAAGCACCCAGCACATTGGCCTTGCGACGGGCATAATCCCGGATGCGGGATTGGGGTTTTGTGTGACGGATCTTTTTCAGGACTTTCATAGGTTTTGTTCCCAATTCCTGCCCTAAGGACAGAGCGATTACCTCCACCTGGTCATAACCGCGACGCCATTTTCGCTGCGGGCTGATGGGTACCCAAGTGAGGATGTCATAATTGGAAAAGGCTGTGTTTAACAGCTTCATGGCAAGGATACGCCCGTAGGCAGTGCCATAATTGCGGCGGCTGTAAAATTTAAACAGCAGCATACTGTGCCGCACATTACCGATATAATACCATAAGGCAGACCATCCTGCAACAAAAGAAATTTTATAATTTGGTTTTGGGAAAGATTCCGTATCTGCCCGGCAGCTATGGCACAGATCCGTGGTTTCATCCGGCAGGACTTTTTGACAGAGAATACATTTGGGCGGAAACAGCAGACGGCTTAGTTTCTCACCAATCATCACGATTTCTCCTGAAGCCGTAATTTTAAACCGGTGTATCTTCTGCCGATTTTTGCATTTTGAGTCATGGCGGCTACGGTTTCTTCCCGACCTACAATGATCAAAATACTTCTTGCCCGGGTAATGGCGGTATATAGCACACTTCGGCTGAGCAAAAAGGCAGAACCGTTCCATGCGGATAAGACCACCGCAGGATATTCACTGCCCTGACTTTTGTGAACCGTCATGGCATAAGCAGGTTCTAATTCATTCAGCTCCGTAAAATCATAAGCGGCGGTTCTGTCGTCAAAGAGGATGGTCACCAGTTCGCTTTCCGGATCGATGGACAAGATCGTGCCCACATCCCCGTTAAAGATGCCTGCACCGATGGTGCCGTTATCCTTTTTCCACAATATATCATAGTTGTTGCGGATCTGCATGACCCGATCTCCTTCGCGGAAGGTAAAATCTCCGAATTTCCGTTCCCGGCGATTGGGTGCAGAGGGATTTAAAGCCTCCTGGAGAAGGCGATTTAACTCCACCGTTCCGGCTCCGCCCTTTTTGGTGGGGGAGAGAACCTGGATCTGATCGGAGGGGATTCCCATGTTTTTAGGAAGTCGGGTGGCACACAGTCCGGCAATGGTCTGTGCTACCTGATCTTCGGATCGGGCTGGCAGGAAGAAAAAGTCGCTTTTCACATTTTTCAGTTCCGGCAAAATACCCTGATTGACCCGGTGTGCATTCATAACGATCAGGCTTTCTCTTGCTTGACGGAAGATCTCTGTAAGTTGGACGGTGGGCAATACGCCACTGCGGAGCATATCGCTGAAAGGGAAACCCGGTCCAACCGGGGGAAGCTGATCCGGGTCACCCACTAAGATCACCCGTGTGCCGGGTCGAATGGCACAAAACAGATCATAGAGCAGTTCAATATCCACCATGGACATTTCATCTATGATAATGGCGTTGGTATCCAGAGGATCCTGGGAATCTTTTTGGAAAAACAGCTTTCCCGTATGGGGATCTATGCCTGCACCCAAAAGGCGATGGATGGTGGATGCCTCACGACCTGTCACCTCAGTCAAACGCTTGGCGGCCCGTCCCGTAGGGGCGCAGAGCATGGACTTGACACCCATTTGGTCGTAAAGGGAGAGAAGTCCCCGGACGATGGTGGTTTTACCGGTACCAGGACCGCCGGTGATGATCAAAAGTCCGTTGGTGGCTGCTTCCCGAATGGCCTGGGATTGGGTAGGGGAGAATTCTACGGATTCTTCCTGTGCTGCGATCTTCAATTTTCGCTCCAATGCGGCAGGCTGGGGGAAGTGGTTGCCGGCAAACTCCAAAAGACGGCTGCAGCAGGTACATTCAGCCTGATAAAGCCGTAGTAAATAAATCACAGTGATACCGGCAAGCTGCTGCCGTACCAATTTTTGGATCTGGATCAGATTTTGTATACTGTCCGTTACCGATTCCATTTCCACACTGAGTAGCTGTGCGGTGGCGGTGGTCAGCTTATCTTCCGGAAGGAACACATGACCTGCGGTAAGATTATATTGCAATTCAAAAATAATACCGGCTTCGATACGGCGATGATCGTCGGCAGCAATGCCCAATTCAATGGCAAAGCGATCCACCGCACCGAAGGGGGCTTCCAATTCTTCGTCCATGAGCAGGTATGGGTCATCGTATAATAGATCCATAGCCTGATCGCCATATAGCTTGTAGGTTTTGATGGCCAATTCCGCAGGTAGCTGATGGAGTGCAAAAAACTCCATAAGCTGACGCATACCCACCTGCAAACGGAAGGCCTCTCCGATGGTCATGGCCTTTGCAGATGAAATGCCGCTGACTTCAGCAAGTCGTTCCGGCTCCCGTTCCATGACCACAAGGGTCTGGTCACCAAATCGCTGCACGACCCGGGCAGCGGTTTTCGGACCGATACCTTTGATGGCACGGGAGGAAAGATACTGGAGAATGTCCGCGGCAGTTTGGGGCATCAGCCGTTCCAGAAATTCCGCATCAAATTGCTTTCCGTAGTTTGCGTGATTGCTCCATTTGCCCGTAACCATCAGTCGCTCGCCGACAGTTGGCAGAGGAATCGTACCAACCACCGTTACCATTTGACCGGTTTCACAGCTCATCCGCAGAACCGCATAGCCATTGTCGTAGTTTTGATAAACCACGGCACTGATCGTGCCTTGCAATATTTCCATTTCCTGCATTGCAATGATAAACCGGCCCCCTTTCTGTTTTGTAAATTATACTATATTTTAGGCGGAATGTAAAGCAAAGGGAAATATTTTCGTGAAGTAGTCAATAGTTAGTGTACACAAAAGCAACTATATCACCAGTTCTGTTCGATACAGGACTGGTGGTTTTCCTTTTAGTTTACGGACGGGGCGATCGTAGTTGAAATAGTGGATAGCCTGTTCGACTGTGTCACGC
>JAZRRA010000001.1:0-4383 GCA_045650305.1 Faecousia sp. | reverse complement strand
CAAAGAAAAAGGCCCCCCTGTGGTTTGAAACCAACCAACGGGTGAGCTTTTATCGGAATTTTCAGGATTCCGGGGTTTCCCGGATCAGGGCATGTTCCATATCTTTTCCAATGGAATAATAGAAAATGTGATCCCGGGCAGGATTCAAATCCGTAATCACACCTCGGGTGGCATACACTGCGTAACTGCGGAACAGTACCGGGCAAAGCAAACCGTTTTCCATCACATGCTTATATAAGCTATAATAGTTACCGTAGTTTGCCAATGCTTCCAAACACAGCGTATAGGCAGTCAGGTCATCCACGCCGCCATAGCTTAACGCACCGTAGGTATGGAAAAATGCGGATAAATCCATATTGGGGGACAGCATGGTTTGCCCTAAATAAATATCAAACTGTCTTGTTTGGATGGCATAGGTATATTGGTTTCCGGAAAGCTCACTCATTTTTACCGTCAGGCCACCTGCTGTGAGCATTTCTCCGATCTGTCGTGCCACACGAACCCGAAGGCTGTCTGCACTGTTGACCAGCATGGTGATTTCTGCACCTTTTAGTCCGGATTCTTCCACAGCGGTGGTAAATTTCTCGCTGTTATAGCTATATTTTGCCGCTAAATTCTGATTATAATAGGGAAATTGGGGAGAAGCAGGCAAGGATGCTCCTTGGGCAAAACTGCGATAATAGCTTTCTGCCAGCATATCCCGGTCAATGGCGTATGTCACCGCCGCCCGGAGGGTATCATTTTTAAATACTTCACTGTCTGCTGAAAAGGCCAAATACAGAAAAATTCCGTTTTCACAGCTCCAAAGCTCGTAGTCACTGCGGTAGTCCGCAAATTTATCGGAACCCGGGTCTGCACATACCAGATTCAGTCCGCTAAACTGGAAATTATCCCGGATCTGCACAATAGATTCCGCAGGCAATAGGGCAATGGTCTCGGCGGTAGCCACCAAATCCTGACTTTTACACCACCAGTCCTGCCGACGACGCAGACGGTTTACGCCGGATAATTCCTCCAATTGGTACGGGCCGGTACCGGCAGGTCGCGTACTTTCTATATCCTTTTCCGGAATAATCGGCACATCCAGCAAAATGGGGAAATTTTCATAAGGCGTATCCAGTTCTACCGTTACGCCTCCATCTTCCGACAGATACACATTGGAAACATGGGAAAAACGACCCTGATATACAAGGCTTTCCCTGGCGGCCTGCAAGGTCGCACACACATCCTGGGCAGTCAAAACCGATCCGTCGGAGAAAACCGCAGCCTCCGGATAGAAAATATAGGTTTTCATATCCTCGCTAATCCGATAGCTTTTGCAAAGAACCGGTTGGATCTGATATTCTCTGTCCAGAGAAAACAATCCCTGATATAGTAAAGAACCGATGGTACGGTTGGTATATTCCGTACAATAAAGGGGATTTAGGGTATCATCGGGGTAATATGTGAGGGTCAGGCTTTGGGAAACCGGCTCCGTGGCAGAGGGGGGTGCGATCACATCGCCCAAACCGTCACCGGTGGCAATATAGGGATCTTTGCTGTTTCCACAGCCGGACAGCAACACCGCCCAGAGCAGACATAGCAAAACACCAAGGTATATCCGTTTCATTCTTCCTGACCTCCTTTCCAATTACTCCATGCCGTTGGCAATATCCTTATCCCGGCAGCATTTTTTGTACTTTTTGCCACTGCCGCAAGGGCAGGGATCGTTGGGTCCTACTTTATTACTGTTTCGAACGGGCTGTTTCTTCACAGTCTTGTCCGCTGTGCCGGAGGTGCCGGTCTCTTTGGCAACCTTCACCCGTTTTACTTCCTGAGTGGGACGAAGCTGTGCAGTAAACAGACGGCGGATGGTTTCCTCCCGAATGGCAGTGATCATCGCCTGGAACATTTCATAACCTTCTTCCTTGAAGGCAATGACCGGGTCATGCTGACCGTAAGCCCGCAAACCGATACCCTGCTTCAAGTCGTCCATAGCGTCAATGTTGTCCATCCAGTATTCATCCACCACCCGGAGCATCACAACACGCTCCAGTTCACGCATAGTGCCGGCACCGTACAAAGCCTCTTTTGCTTCGTAGGTTTTCGTGGCCATTTCCAAAACAGCTTCTTCCACTTTTTCTGCTTTGGTGCCATCCTCGGGCAATTCTGCTTCTGCCGGGAAGAAAATTCCTCCCAGTTGGGTGCGGAGAATATCCCGACCTTCCTCGTCCAAAATGCCGCCGTTGTTACCCAAGGCATCTGCCACGGTGGTGTGGATCACGCCTTGCAGCATATTCATCATATTCTCCCGGAGATCCTCGCCGTCCAGCACCTTTTGACGCTGGGCATAGATGACCTCACGCTGGGTATTCATAACATTATCATACTCCAAAACATTCTTTCTGGAGCGGAAATTGCGGCTTTCCACACTTCTTTGGGCATTTTCCACCGCATTGGTCAAAATTTTGGCATCGATGGGGGTATCCTCATCCAGACCCAGAGCATCCATCATAGCCATGATCCGGTCGGAGGAGAACAGTCGCATCAGATCGTCCTGCAAGCTCAGGTAGAAACGGCTTTCGCCGGGGTCGCCCTGACGACCGGAACGGCCACGAAGCTGGTTGTCGATACGACGGGATTCATGCCGCTCCGTACCGATGATGAAAAGGCCACCAGCCTGCTTGACCTGACGAGCTTCCTCTGCCATTTCTGCCTTAAATTTGGCATAAAGTGCCTCATATTCTGCCCGAATCTCCAAAATCTCCGGGTCATCGGTTTCGGAATAGGCGTTGGCCTGCTGGAGAAGTTCCTCGGAAATATCCTTCTTCCGCAGTTCATTCATAGCCATATACTCGGCGTTACCGCCCAGCACAATATCGGTACCACGACCTGCCATGTTGGTGGCGATGGTGACAGCACCCAATTTACCGGCCTGGGCAACGATCTGTGCTTCCTGCTCATGGTTTTTGGCGTTCAGCACATTATGGGGTACGCCACTGCGTTTTAAAACCTTGGAAAGCAGTTCGCTCTTTTCAATGGAAACCGTACCCACCAGCACCGGCTGACCTTTTTCGTGGCACTTTTTCACCTGCTCCACGATGGCACGGAATTTTCCTGCCTCCGTCTTATAAACTGTATCGGACTGATCCAGTCGCACCACGGGACGATTGGTGGGGATCTCCACCACATCCAGTGCATAAATCGCACCAAATTCCTCTTCCTCCGTCAGGGCAGTACCGGTCATACCGGAGAGTTTGTCATAAAGACGGAAGAAATTTTGGAAGGTAATGGTAGCCAGTGTTTTGCTTTCAGAGGCAACCTTCACATTTTCCTTGGCTTCAATGGCCTGATGCAGACCCTCGTTGTATCGTCTGCCGTACATGAGTCGTCCGGTGAACTCGTCAACAATGATGATCTGTCCATCCTTGACCACATAGTCAATATCCCGTTTCATAAGACCTCTTGCCCGCATTGCCTGATTCAGGTGGTGGGACAAGGTGGCATTTTCCGGGTCAGCCAGGTTTTCTACCCCGAAATGCCGTTCTGCCTTGGCAATACCCTCGGCAGTGAAGGAGACGGAGTGGGCTTTTTCGTCCACAATGTAGTCGCAGTCGTAGTTATCCTGGACTTCTTTTTCATCGGTTTTGGCGAAAACCAATTTCCGCAGACCGGCAACAAAGTTGTCAGCCAGGGTATAAAGCTGGGAGGAATCCTCACCCTTGCCGGAAATGATCAAAGGCGTACGGGCTTCGTCGATCAGGATACTGTCGATTTCGTCCACGATGGCGTAAAAGTGATCGCGCTGCACCAGCTGCTCGACATCGTTTGCCATACCCATATCCCGCAAATAGTCAAAACCGAACTCGCTGTTGGTGCCGTAAGTTATATCGCAAGCATACTGGGCACGCCGTTCATCCGGCGGCATCATGTTCTGCAAACAGCCCACCGTCAGCCCCAGATAGTTGAAGATCGCCCCCATCCATTCGCTGTCACGCCGGGCAAGGTAGTCGTTGACCGTTACCAGCTGACAGTTGCGGCCGGTAAGGGCATTCAAGTAAAGCGGCATGGTCGCTACCAGAGTTTTACCTTCCCCGGTCGCCATTTCGGCTATACCGCCCCGGTGCAATGCGATCGCCCCCATGATCTGCACATCGAAGGGGATCATATTCCAAGTCAATTCCTGACCGCAGACGGTTACGGTCTTGCCGCACATTCTGCGGCAGGCATTTTTTACCACCGCAAAAGCTTCGCACATCAAGCTGTTGACACTTTCGCCGTTGGCAAGTCTTTGGCGGAACTCGGCAGTTTTTGCCTGCAAAGCTTCATCGGTAAGAGCTTGCAGACCTTCTTCTATACGATTGACCTTCGCCACAATGGGCAGCATACGCCGCACATCGCGCT